>NZ_VOYN01000077.1:0-10819 GCF_013420275.1 Acinetobacter sp. YH01020 | reverse complement strand
AAAAGAGTACTTTGATTATCATCTTAAAGAAACTGAATGGCGTTGGATGAGGGAACCTAATGAGTTAGCAACTGAGCTGTGGAACCTCATTAGGTAAAATTAAGTGTAAATCTGCTAGTCTAGAGCCTTAATTTTTTTAATATTCGCTTTCATCTTCATTCATTATTTATTTATACTTTTCTTTCGGTAACAAACTTTTTAATCTTAGTAAAAACTATGAACACTTAAATTTTATAAGTTCTCTTTTAGCATCAAGTGCTACAACTTTTGCCGCTGTTACTGCAGCAATACTCGTTTTGAATTGGAAACAACAACATAATTTATCTTTAATTTCAAAATTGATTTCCGATGTTTGGGATCTACATAGTAAATTTACTTCAGAAATTTACAAATTAGCTTATGGCTTCTCCATTCATACAACTGAGGATGAATATAAATCTATTTATTCCGAACTGGTTCAGATAGCTGTTCCTTTACGAACAAAAGCACAACAATTACAAATTCTTTTTGAAGGAAAAATTGATCATAAGAGCTGGGAACTACTTCAAAACTATATAAACTATCTAGAATATTTTTATCCATGGAATGCTATAGACTTTTTAGAGTTTAGGGATTGCCGACATGATTTCAATACTGAATTTAGGCATGCAGATTCTTCAATAATACATGTTTGCCAAAAATACATATCTTTAGAATAAAACCCATACCAAGCATGGGTTTTACATCGTTTTTATAGCTTATGCAAATTATGCTGTTTTCGCGAAGTTTCCATTTCCTATTAGACGTACCTGCTCTTCTTCACGGCGCATAATCACTTTACCATTCCGCACACTTAACACCGCTTTGGCTTGATTGGCGACAACATCATAATCATTCTGCCCCGGCAAAATAATAAAACTTGCAGGGCGGCCAACTTCTATCCCGTATTGATTACCCAAGCACAGTGTTTTCGCAGAATTGTCCGATACAAAATCTAAGCAGCGCTGTAAATCTTCATAGCCCAGCATATGGCAAATGTGCAGACCCGCATCCAAAATGCGCAGAATATTGCCATTGCCTACTGGATACCACGGGTCACGAATTGAATCCTGAGCAAAACTAATATTCATACCTGCACGGTCAATTTCTGCAACTCGGGTTAATCCACGGCGTTTAGGATAAGTATCAAAACGGCCCTGCAAATGAATACTTTCAGTTGGGCAGGAAATAAAATTAATCTTCGAGCGTTTTAGCAAGCGGAATAACTTATAGCAATACGCATTATCATAAGATCCCATAGCCGTAGTGTGGCTGGCTGTGACACGCTCCCCCATGCCGCGTACACGCGCTTCATCAGCAAGTACTTCTAAAAAACGCGATGCAGGATCATCAATTTCATCACAATGTACATCGACTAAACGATCATATTTTTCAGCTAAATCCATCAGAAAATGTACTGAGCTCACCCCTTTTTCACGGGTATATTCAAAGTGCGGAATACCGCCAACCACATCTGCACCCAGCTTGATTGCTTCTTCCATCAAGCCGCGGCCATTTTTATAAGATTCAATTCCTTCTTGCGGAAAAGCCACAATCTGCAGATTTACTTTAGATTTAATTTCGTCTTTCACTTCTAGCATCGCGTGCAGTGCAGTAAGCGCAGGATCTGTAACATCCACATGAGTCCGCACATGCTGTATACCGTGCGCCACCAGCATATCCACGGTTTTTTTCGCACGAAGTTTAGTATCTTCAAAAGTAATAGTTTCTTTACGTTGCCCCCAGCGCTCAATGCCTTCAAACAGCGTACCCGACATATTCCATTCAGGCTCACCCGCTGTCAGTACGGCATCAAGATGAATATGCGGATCAATCATTGGCGCCATAAGCAGCTGCTGTTTGGCATCAATAATTTGTGAAAATTCTCCGTTTGGATTGTCATTGCTTTGAAGCACACCATCTTGCAATTCAATACGGTCAAATTTTCCATTGCTATAGGCAACTGTATACAATCCCTCTTTATGGCGTAATTTTGCATTAATCACTTTCGCGCTTGCTGTATTCATCTCTGTATTTCCTATTTCAATCTATATAAATTAGTGGGTCATGTGCCAAATCAGCAAAGCAACAGATGCATTCAGCCTAAAATTGGCATGGCTAATGGCCTGACCTGTTAGTGCTTCAATTTTTTGAATGCGCTGATTTAAAGTGTTGCGGTGAATGCCTAGACGCTGTGCAGATGCATTCAAGTTGCCATTTTCTTTCAGTACGGCATCCAAGGTTTCCAGCAGCAGATAAGGATGTTTTTTGTCACTGAGCAGCAACATGCCTATGGTTTCCTGCATAAATTGCTGAATGACTGATTTATTTGGAATGGCTTTGAGCAATTTCAAAATGCCTAAATTTTTGTAGAGACAAATACCATTTTCTGCCTGCACATCTAAAGCAATATCCTGCGCCTGCGAGGCTTCCCAAAAACCGCGCTGAAAAGCGACGGCGGAATTGACTTGATTGGACAGTCCTGCAAAAACTTTTAGCTCAGCATCTAAAGTGTTCAAATGTTCAATGAGGCTGGATAATGCTTTCATCCAATCTTCAAGGCTGTCATGTTCTAAAGACAGTACTGCAGTAAATTGATCGCCTTGCCGGATAACGGGAAAAACCTGCTGATGCTGCTTGCACCAACTGTCCAGTTGCTCATAACACTGCTGCTTCCGCTGATACAGCTGAGATTCCAGAGATTGTTCACCGCCTTGAAACAAAGCTTGCATATTGCCTAATTTAAAGACTGCAATAGCATGCCGACCCAGCACAGGCAGATCCAAATGTTTGGCTCTCAGCTGTATGGTTTCTAAAGAGGGATAATCCCCCATTAATAGCTGTGTCAGTAAATCCTGCGCAGATTTTTTTACTTGAGAAAGCTGAACTAAGCGTGTGCCAATGATATGCGTGACTTCAATCATTTTCAGGCTGTACGGCTGTTCAATTAAGGCAGCTGCAATTCTTCAGCGCGCTGAATCACGCTAGGCGGAATTACATGAATAAACTCTGCACCAGTCATGACCACTAAGCCTGAAACATTACGCTGTGAAGCCTGTTCCAGCAAAGCCAGCAAGTTGTTTTCATCTCGCACATAATTAATGCCTGTGACAAAAACCAGCTCACCACCTTCAATCCAGTCTGCAATACCTTCATTTTCCGCAACATAAAACCAGCGTACGGTTTTATGCACATTGCTTTGCCCTGCCCGCAGTTTCATTTCATACAGGGCTGGCAGATTAAGCACATCTTGCACACTCATGCTCATGGCTTACTCCGCCGCCTGCTGTAATACAGCCTGCTTAACTGGAAAGAGCGCATTCAGTACGGAATAGCATATAAATGCCACTGCTATACCAACAAGTGGCGCAATCCAAGGCGATGTATACGCGCAAACTGCACCCAAGCTGTAAGCAATCAGTCCAATCCAATTAAAGTTAGGCAATTGAGCTTCTGCCAAACGTGGATATTTTCCCTTATAGCGCACCCAATAGTCCGCCATAATTACGCCACCCACAGGCGGAATAATTGCACCCAGCAGTAATAAAAATGGAATCAGCAGCTCATACATACCCATCACCGCGAGAATGATGCCGACCACAGCAGAAATCATAACCATGGTTTTACGGCGTTCACTGCGTACCAAATGGCATGCTGCTGCAGAGACGTTGTAAATCGTTGGCCCTTGAATTGTCCAGAGGTTCAGACACAGCATAATAATGGCTGCCAGGGATAAGCCCTGCAAAATAAGCACTTCCACAATATCTGATTGCTGATAAACAATTGCCATCCATGCCCCAGCTAGCACCATTAGGCCATTGCCAATAACAAAACTAATCAGGCAGGCCCAAACAGCTACTCGGCTACTTTTCGCCATACGTGTCCAATTGGTGATTTGTGTTGCACCACTAGCAAAAGTGCCAAAAACCATGGTAATTGCTGTCGCATAAGTCAGGCTTTCCGTCGGTTGAACACTGTTTAAACCTTCCCAGCCGCCAATTTCTTTGGTTGCTAGGTAAATTGAACCCAACAATAAAAGGAACATTAAGGGAATAGATACTCGAGAAAGATATTCCAAGCCTTTAAAGCCAATCAGCGCAGTAATAGAAAAGCCCAAGCCAAACATCACCATCAGTGGAATATTCCATGCTTCTGGCAAATGAATAATCTTGGCTAAGGAAATAGCTAAAGTTGCTGTGCCCCATGCAAACCAGCCCAGCTCCGCAAAGCCCAATAAAAAGTCGGACAATTTACTGCCTAAATTGCCAAAGCAGAAACGCCCCATAAGTACGGTATTTAGTCCGCTGCGAGCAGAAATTAGACCCAGTGATGCGGCATACAGCGCCAGCAGTAAATTACCAATCGCAGTAATCCAAAGAATATCGATAAACTCAAAAGCGACACCAATTTTGCCGCCAGCAAACATCGTTCCCGTAAAAAACGTAAAACTGAACAGTACCAAAGCGATAGGCAAGAACCCTTTACGCTGCGTATCTGGTGTTTCGGTCAGCGGACTTTCATCATGTTCATTCATAAGCACACCCTGCAAATGATTCATTAAGGAATACGCCTCAATTGCAAAAGCTGTGCCGAGTTTAATAAGGGCTAAATTGCATTATTTTTCTTTCATTTTATGTGCAAAATGCATATATTTTTTAATGTATATCCTTAATTGGCGCAACAAAACTGTGCATCATTCACAAGCAACGCACTCAATGCTGGGCAAAAAAAAAGGATGCCTCAGCATCCTTTTTCCAGTCATTCAATTTTTAGCTTAAATTAAGCTTTTAACCACTTCTCAGCTTTAGCCTGATCTTCAACTTTAAGTTCAACTTCCGTCAATTCTGAACCTGCCGCTTCTACTTCAAAGCTCATCAACTCATCACGGCGGAATGCCAGTACGGTATAAGTTCCATCTTGCTTGGCATATTTTTCTGCCAATTTAACGGTTGCTTTTAGACCATCAATTGCAATAATCACATCATTTGCAGACAAGCCAGTTTTTGCCGCCGCACCGTCACGGCGAGCAGACTGAACCAACACACCTTCAGGCTTATCAGCCAGTTTTAAACCAAATGGCAATGATTTGTCATTTTTGAGTGTATAGCTTAAGCCAAACTCAGGGAACAACTGATCTAACGGCAATTCATCTGTAGTATTAATCAAGTGATTGATTTGTTCTAACCAATCATCACCCGTCAATTCATTGCATAAATTGAAAATAGTCCGTTCATTCACTTGAATGCCGTTTTGTGCGTTTTCATATAGCTTACGCATTAAGGCATCAAGACTTGAACCACGTAGGCGTAAGCCAAGGTCTAAACACAGCGCCACGAGGCAGCCTTTATTATAGTAACTGGTACCTGCATTATTTGAGTTTTCATCCTGACGGTAGAATTTCACCCACGCATCAAAGCTTGACTCAGCAACGGTTTGAATTTCACGACCTGGATTTTGTAAATAGCGATCAATTTGTGCTTTCAAAAGCTTGATATATGAATCCTGATTAATCACGCCGCTGCGCAATAAAATCAAATCATCATAATATGATGTGAAACCCTCAAAAACCCAAAGCAAAGAGGTATAGCCTTCTTTGTTGAGGTCATAATTCACAAAGTTTTCTGGACGGATAAATTTTACCAACCATGAGTGGAAATATTCATGGCTGCATAACCCTAAGAAACGTTGATAATCTGCCGATGGCTCTACAGGTTCATTGGCTTTTGGTAAATCATCACGTGGGCTAATTAAACTCGTACTGTTTGGATGCTCTAAACCACCATAGCTATTGGCCGTTGCCATGGTCATAAAGGTATAGTCTTTAAAAGGTGCCGAACCAAACATTGAAATTTCAGTCGAACAAATTTTTTCGATGTCTTGCTGCATACGCTGCGCGTTCATGGCATGTTTGCCCGACACCACAAATTCGTGTGGAATGCCGTTGGCTTCAAAACTAAAATGGGTTTGTTCCGCCAGTTCAAACGGTGCATCAATTAACTGGGCATAGTTATCTGCATATAAGGTATAACGACCTTTCACTAAACTTTTTGACTTTAATCCTGTCGCAAGTTGGAAATGCTTTAACTCGGGTGGCAAGAAAACTTCAACCTCAATGGCTGTATCTTCTTGGTCAACTAAACCTAAACATGCGCAAGCTGGATTGACGTATAAACGGCTTTGATCAACATAAGCCCCACGGACCGATAAATCGAAGGCATATACATCATATTCAACCGTGATCAACTCATGATCTGTATTGAATAAGCGCCATTTATTTTTTTCAAATTTCTCAATTTGTAACAAACGCCCATCTTCATCATATGCTCGAACAGCTTCGATATGCTTCGAAAATTCTCGGATTAAGTAACTTCCGGGAATCCAAGTAGGCAGCGAAAGTACCTGTGTAGGATTTGCCAAGAAACGTGCAGTGACATGGACTAGATGTTGACGATAATCGTCAAATTCGATTTGATAATGCAACATAATGGGCGATATAAAATAAATAAAAGATAACTTATCAATTAGATTAACATTTTTTACAACTGAATGCGGAACTGTCGCAATTGTCTACAATTATGACTAGTCAGCAGAAAAAAAAAGGCATAGCATGCCTAAAAATTTTTTCGTTTTACCACCAACGGAATGGTTGGTTAAGGAACCTCATTGAAACACGTGATCTACCTCATCGCGTTGCTTAGTTTTCTATGCTCCACGATAGCAAATGCTGCCCTTTTAAATATTGTCCCTGAAACTGTTGAAGCTGAAGCTTGGACCATTTTAGACCCTCAGTCGGGTCAGGTGATTGCAGAACATAATAGCCATGTTCAGCGTGCCCCTGCTTCGCTTACCAAAATGATGGTGGCTTATATTGCTTTAAAGGAGATTAAAGCAGGTCATTTAAAGAAAAATGAAATCCTGACCGCCACCCCAGTCGTGCAAGTGGTTCAATGGGATGAATCACAAATGTATCTCAAAGCAGGTGAACAAATTTCAGTTGATCAGCTTTTGGCAGGTCTTGTGGTCATGTCTGCCAATGATGCCGCAGTAACCTTAGCTGAACGCATTTCTGGTGATATTCCTAAATTTATTGAACGCATGAACAAAGAAGCCAAAGCTTTGGGCATGAATGACACTAATTTTCAAAATCCAGCCGGCATTACCATGCCAGAACATTACTCTTCGGCGGCTGACCTTGCACGTTTAGGGCAAGCACTGGTGACTGACACACCTGACTATTTGTATTATTCAAAACAACAAAGTTTTAGTTATAATCACCGTTTCCACCATGCAACTAATATTTTACTCAAACAAGATCCTACCGTTGATGGCTTAAAAACAGGTTTTACTAAAGCTGCAGGTTATAATTTAGCTTTAACAGCCAACCGTTTGATCGCGAATCCTGACGCGCCAGAACGTCGTTTGATTGTTGTGGTATTAGGGGCAAAAAGTGGATTAAAACGTGCAGAAATAGCACACAACCTCATGAACTTGGCTTATACCTATACACGTAATGAAGTTGCAATCAAAGATAAGCAATTAATTGCAGAATTACCTGTGGTTAAATCAACCTTGAAAATGTTTAAGGTAGAAACTCAACAACCTAAACTGATTACAACTTCACTTTATGATCAAGCTTATGCCATCGATTTAAAAGCTTTTGATCCTACACAGCAACGTATTCTTTTAAATACTGGCAATGGTCAAATTCAAGCCATTGAACCACTTCATGAAACACAGACCAAACTGAGTGTTGAAGTGAATGAAAAAGAACTCACTGCGCCTTTGGCTGAAGTGATGAAATTAGCCACCGTTACGGTTTATCAAAATAATCAGCTGATCAATACCTTTGATATTGAAGATGACGTGCAAATTGAAGAAGCCAATATTTTTGAGCGTTTCATGATGTGGATTAAAGGTCTTTTTAGCATCTTTAATACGGATGCAGCAGAAGTTAAAACCTACCCTCTAGGTCAATGATGTGATTATGTAACTTGTAAGACAATTCGTTATTCGTGCAAAAAAGAAGATGGCATACTCGTGCCATCTTCTTTTTTTCAACAATAATAAAATAGGTAATTCAATGAATAACGCTGATGACTCCAAGTTACACCATATTGTCATTGTCGGTGGTGGTGCCGGTGGTTTAGAACTGGTCACTCAACTCGGTGATTTACTCGGGAAAAAAAAGAAAGCACGCATTACCCTCGTAGATATGAAACTCACGCATGTCTGGAAACCCCTTTTACATGAAATTGCCGCAGGGACTATGTCGGTTAGTGAAGAAGAAATTAACTACTATGCGCATGCTGCGAAGCATCATTATGAATTTGTGTTGGCTAAGTTTGAAGATGTCAATCCTGCTGAAAAAACCATTCAGCTTAGCAAAGTCCAACAAGGTAAATATGAATCTACTCAAGAACAACTGCAACTGAGTTATGACACCCTTGTTCTTGCTTTAGGCTCAGTTTCCAACGATTTTAATACACCAGGCGTGTATGAACATTGTCACTATTTGGACAGCCTGCAACAAGCTGAAATCTTCCAACAAGATCTCTTACAGTTGTATTTGGATGCACAAAATAGTAATACAGCACGTGAGTTGAAAATTGCCATTATTGGCGCAGGTGCAACGGGCGTTGAACTCTCCGCAGAATTGGTCGAAGCCAAAAATAATTTTTATAAATATGGTTTAAATAAAATTCATCCGCAAAGCGTACAGATCAATTTGATTGAAGGTGCTGATCGGATTCTGCCTGCACTCCCTGAAAAAATGGCCGAGCATGCACAGCAGCAATTACAACGCATGAAAATTGAGGTCTTAACCTCTAAACGTGTGGAAAAAGTCGATGCTGAACATGTTTATTTTAATGATGGAAGCAAAATTAAAGCCGAACTGAAGGTTTGGGCGGCAGGCATTAAAACACCAGAAGTAATTTCTAAACTTGAAGGCTTTGAAAAAGACCGCATGGGCCGTTTAAGTGTATATGCAACACTACAAACTAAGGCACACCCAGATATTTTCGCGTTTGGTGATTGTGCACATTGCCAACCGCGTGCAGACGAGCCTGTCCTCGGCCCACGCGCTCAAGTTGCTAGCCAACAAGCGTCATTTCTCGTGGATTGCTTAAAGGCGCGTATCCGTGGTCAGCAACTCCCGATGTTCATATTTTCAGACAAAGGCTCCTTAGTCTCTTTAAGTAAACATAAAGCAGTAGGTGAACTTTTAGGTCAGGTTAATGTTCAAGGCTTTGTTGCCAAATCAATGTATGTTTCATTATATCGACTGCATCAAGCTACAATTTACGGCTATGCACATGCAGGACTATTAACGGCTAAAGATTTTGTTACACGAAAAATTGCGCCTAAAATTAAATTGCATTGAAATTTACAGATTTGCCCCGATTAATGAAAAAAGCATCATAAACATTTAAAAATTGCATTTTTTTGATAAATTTAGTCTACAAAAATGCAATTTCACTTTATGATGTAACCCTTAAAAAATTGAATGGATCAATAACATGACTGCTATTGCAAATAACTCTGTGGTTTCTTTCCACTACACATTGACTAATGCAGAGGGTGAAACTCTCGACCAATCTCAAGGTGAGCCACTAGCATATTTGCACGGCGCTGGTAACATCATTCCAGGTCTTGAAAAAGCACTTTTAGGCAAAACTGTTGGTGAAAAATTCACTGTAACTGTTCCTGCTGCTGAAGGTTATGGCGAATACAACCCTGACCTAGTTCAAGAAGTTCCTGCTCAAATGTTCCAAGGCGTGGACAACATCCAACCTGGTATGCAATTCCAAGCTCAAACTGATGACGGCGTTCAAATCGTGACAGTTAAAGCGGTTGAAGGCGACAACGTTCTTGTTGATGCAAACTTCCCACTTGCTGGTCAAGATTTAACTTTCGAAGTTGAAATCGTTGAAATCCGTGAAGCTTCTGCTGAAGAACTTGAACACGGTCACGTACACGGTGCAGGCGGTCACCACCACTAAGATCCTCTGATCTCAAGTGCAAAAAGGCAAAGTTTTTACTTTGCCTTTTTTTATTTGCTATATTTCATGTAAAGCAAATAATTTATTGAATAAGAATGAAAACTCATACCCTTCTATTAAGTCTATGTCTCATAAATATGTCTTTTCCAGCATACGGATCTAGCGATACTTGTCGCAGTTTCGAATTAAAAAGCGCAAAGCAACTCAATCGCGTCTATCAAAAAGATGAATTCTATATTTTTTATTCGGATAAACAGAAAAGTACAGACCGCATCCAAAATCTGAACGATACAAACAATAATGCAATTCCTGACTATATCGAAGATATTGCCATCCAAGCAGTCGCATCAAGAGATATCTTTAAACTAGCAGGATTTAGACATCCTCTAAAAAGCCCAAGATATAAGAATGTAAAGGCTATTGCCATATATGTACACGAACTAAAAGGAAATGGGCTCGCCTATGAAAACTCATCTCGAGCGCCAAGTGCCACGAATCTTAAAAATAATCTTTGCTTTATCAGCATTTCTATTTCAAATCAATTAAAAGACTTTCCTGGAAATTATTGGACTACGATCACTCACGAATTATTTCATTTATACCAATATAGCTATGCACAATTTAAAAACGCATGGTACTTGGAAAGTATGGCTAATTGGGCTGAACGTGCACTTATAGCTAAATACCAAATAAATCATTACAGTAATCTTTAAATAATTTATCAATATCTTTAACTCTAAACTTAGTTCGAATCGCCTTGACTCGTGACCACATATTTTCTATTGGATTTAAATCTGGAC
>NZ_VOYN01000076.1:0-10922 GCF_013420275.1 Acinetobacter sp. YH01020 | reverse complement strand
TGCAGATTCTTCAGGATCTAAACCAAAACTTGAATTTGGGCGAAACCATTGTGTACGTGGAAAACTATAGTGGTACGAAGTTAGACCGACCTGAATTGAATAAGCTACTGTCAGAAGCAAATCAAGGCGACACCTTGTTGGTTGAAAGTATTGACCGATTATCACGCCTAACCCAACAGGATTTTCAAGAGCTGAAGCGCAGGATCCAGGAGAAGGGACTTCGTTTAGTCGTAGCAGATCTTCCTACTACCTACCAAATGATTCAAACCAGTGACAGCATTACTCATTCAATCCTGGATCTCATCAACAATATGTTGATTGATCTCCTGGCAACAATGGCCCGCCTGGACAATGAGAAACGTATAGAACGTATTAAGCAGGGCTTGGCACGTTCGGGTTACAAGCCAACAGGTAAGAAAGCCAATGAGGCTAAGCACAAACGAATAAAAGAATTACTAGCAGCTGGCAATATGACTAAGGAAGAAATTGCCAAAGCAGTGAATTGTGGAGTTGCAACTGTTTATCGAGTTGCTAAAGTCATTTAAAAAGGCTTGTATCAGTGCTTCCCTTATGTCATATCTATTTACAAAGGAGCAAGGCATTTTTAAAGATCAAAAGACGGAATTAATGATGAAAAAGCATTTGATTTTCCTTGTTTTTATAGTGATGGTTTTTATTTTAGCTCTAGTTGTAAAGATTAATAATGATCATAAAAAACGGCAAGCATTAAACAAATTGGAACTAGTTGAAAAGCAAATCCATTAGGTATATGAATATTAAGATAAATAAAAAGCCCTATAGTCTCTCCCGTTACTATAAGGCTTATAAATCTCTGCAATTTTTTTCTTAACTACCTACTTTTCCGATGTAGGTTATGAATATATTTTACCTATTGGTAAAAACAAAGATATAAGACAAAAGGTGAATATGCTAGGAATTTCGCATAACAACCATTATGTTAAATCAGGTTTAAAACTTAATATCATGTGAATTAAAGTAGGTCGGATCAAACTCTATCTCTCCTATTTCATCCTCGATAATTTGCATGTAATCGTCATATCTTGGATGTTTAGGGTCTTGTAATGCATCTAAAATATCAAGATATCCAAAAATTCCTCCAATATCTTCAAATGGAGCATGATTTTGACCATCTATACAACATGGATATTTTTTATTTAAATCAGGAGATTGTCTGCTTTCTACAGTAATCAAATGTTCCCAACAATCGCCAAAATCATATGTATATATAATTTTTTTACCTACACGTAGAACTTCTTTCAATTTTTGTCTTTTATTGATCTTTTCATGCTTAATAGTCGTGAATTCATGTAAATGGCTATCTTCCCAATCAAAAGCAGATTGAATTGCCTTATGGAGCGTAGATAAAGTAGCTGCCGATGAAATTTGAATAGTTCTCCAGATTTCAGGATTACTGCCTAGAAGACTAATTTTTAATTGAAAAACTTCATCAGAAGATTTGAGCTTTACAGTTCCCATAACAGCCTAGTTCTCAAAAAATAGTTTTAGTAAATCTAAAATTAACATAATACACCTTATACGAAATGCGTTATAATTATCTTTATTAATCAATGGTATATATCATTTTGATTGGCCCGTATCCTCCAGATCGGGCTTTTTTAATGATTTATCACGTTCCACGCTTATTATTTGATCAAAGTTCCACAACTTTGATTAGCACAGTTGAATAATGCCCTTAGCCATTCGGCAAGAAAAACCGGCTTAACCACCCTCTTTTCGGCTGCTCCGGTTCAACCTGCTCCGGTACTGGAATGCGCTTATTCTCTGTCTGCTCCGGAGTAGTCAATCCCTCATCTTTAGCTTCTGCTTTGTCCGGTTCTGGAGCTGTTTTGGCCATGCTTGGTTGCAGCGGTTCTTGATCGGTAAACGTAGTCATATTAGGTTTTGGGGCTTCTAATAGGCGTTGCATCGTTTCAATTTGGTTTTGATAAAAAGATTCCCGATCTTTGGCATCATCAAGCTGATTTTTCAGCATGTCTATTTGTTGTCTAAGCAGTAAAACTTCTGCCGAATTTGGACTGTCTATTTTTACAGGTTCTTTTACATCCTGTTTTTTGACGGGTTCCCCAAAAACACGGATTGCTTCCGCTAGATCAATCTTATTCTCAGAATTTTTACTTAAAATTCCTTTCTTTATGTTGTTGTAAATGGTTTGTCTATTGATGTTGTAGAGCTTGGAAAGTTCAAGAACTGTAAGGGTTTTCATGCTGTAAACCTATGCCTAAACTTGTCAAAATTGATTGTCTATTAGACTGTCTAATAGACAAATGATCAAGTCTATAATTTAGGCAGCTTTAAACCCGACTTTTTCAAGGAAAGGAATAAATTCCTTTACTTTTTCTGAATCTTTGAGCATCTCAGCAAGCCTTACAGCAAATTCAGGATAGCTTTCAGTTCCTTGAGAATAGTTGCTACTTACTTCTGGGAGTTCTGATAGTTTGTTAGCAAACAAGTGACGTTGTGCATCAGTTAATTTAGGGAAATCAACCTTTGTATTTTGTGTTTTAGTTTTTTTCTGGGTTAGTTTAAAAGAAAATCCTGAAATGATTCGACCTGTTTTATGTTGTTCGTATTTAGCAGTTATATCTGTTAGCTCATTAACTTGTTTAATAGCAAAATCTAGAACATAACTTTTGAAGTTACTCATAGTCTTGTACTGATTAACTTCAACGCCTAGTTGCTGTCTAAATGTTTGTAAATCAAAAACAGGAGTCTTTCCTGCGGATCTCCATTGAATTAACAATTCATACAAACGAATTGCATAAGTACTGGTTAATTTAGCGACTTGCTGTAATTCATACTTAGTAAAGTTTTCTTCTAAGCGAGTAATAAGAGGAACTATGTCTTGAGTGAAGCGTAAAAAAACAATCCCTGAATTTGGTTCATAACCAATTTTATCTACCCAACGACAGTGAAAACTGCGGTCTTTCCCCGTTTTAGGGCTAATGTCATGATAAGTGACATAACGGTCAAATAAGCTTTTAGATGCATCTCTCAGAACTTTATAAGCAGTATGTTTTTCAACATTAAAAGTATTTATATAACTACTTGCATGAACTTCAAGGAGGCTATTTTCTGTAATCCCATGTCCAGTTTCTCTGGCTTCTGCTATCGCAAGTAAAATTAAGCGTTGTTCTACCGTATCAAGTGTATAACTTGCTTGAACTAAAGCATTGTCTTTAACAATTAATTTTGACATTTCTCTATTTATTATCTTAACAACTAGGTCGTAAGATAGACTATTCAAATTGTTTTGGCAATTCTCTTTTTACTAGGTCGATAAACCTAGTTTTAATACCCTTTAAGACTAATATAATTTCACCACCTTTAAAGGCTTTTAGGCTAATAAACCTTAGCTTAGTGATTGTTTTAAGAGCAAACTTAATATTAAAGAAGTAAAAGGTCGACAAACCTAGTTTTAAGGTCGACAAACCTAGTTTTAAGGGTCGACAAACCTAGTTTTAAGGGTCGACAAACCTAGTTTTAAGGGTCGACAAACCTAGTTTAATAGAACCTGTAAAGCTTTTAAATAAATGCTTTCAGGATATCTAAAAGCATTTAAAAACATTAAAAATAATTAAAAGCCCAGGGAGTGAAAAAATTGCCCTATGTTTTCGCTACGCTCAAACTCTATTGAATCTCGCTTTCACTCGATTCGTTGGGGCAATTTTTTAGTTAATTCTTTCTTGAATTCTAAAAATCAAAAGCAAGAATGAATTCGCTTCGCTCATAAAGCTTTTTTACTCGCTTTCGCTCGATCTAGAATCTGATTTTTACATGTGATTTACGCTTTATTAGGCTCTACGGCCTAAAAAGCTGTTTTTCAGAAAGTCGAAGCGCGAATTTTAGTGGTTCGCTCGTAGACACTCGCTCTATAGATACCTTTTAGGTATTTAATTTGAGTTTTAAGGACATTTCTTAATTTATAAATTAAGGATTCATTTAGGGGTGAAGCGTAAAAGGGCTTATTTCGCATTTTTAGCCCTGATTACATTTTTTATGTAGGATTTTATAGGATTGAGCCCAAAACAGGCTGTAATCGCATTTTATGGCTTTTTACGGTGCTTTTGGATGAGTACCTTGTGAAGTTTTTGTCCATTGATGTTATAGGTTGGCAAATCTTCAATCATACGCTGGAATAATTTTGTTTCTTCCTTGAGGTCTTCGGTGTTGTTTTGGATCTCTTTATAGATTGTGGTTTCTTTAATGGCTCTTTCCCAAATAATGCTCTGTAGGAGGGCATCTCTGAGTAGGGGAATATCGCTGTGTTGGATCTGAAGATCCAGGTCTTTATAAAGCGATTGAACTACACCTCCTATCGCGTATTTGAGTTGGTTTTCTGCATTGCGTTTTTTCTGGGCTTCTGTCAGTTCCTTGTGACTTTTCTGCAAAATTTCACGTTTGTGTTCATTCTCCAGCCGGATTCGATTGTCTAGGGCGGCTTTTTCAATTTTCTGATAAGACTCTAGGGCGCGATCTAGGCGGAAAAAATTATCCTGATCCATTGTTTGATTGAGTAAGGTCAGAATTTCAATTTCGTTGGCCAAGAGGGGCTGTTGGTTTTTGTCCTTCAGTTTGATTTGTTCAATGAGTGCCTGTCTTGTTAGAAACTGGTTTTTCTCTCGGTCGACTGTTTTGAACAGGCTGAGTTGTTTGTCATTGAATCTGCCATTGGATTGCTGAAGTAGGGTCAAAGCCTGTTGTTGTTTTTTCTTGAGGAAGGGAAGTTTCTCCAGAAATTGCTGCAATGTCGTGAGGTCATTTGAGGTGAGTATTTTCGTAGGTCTTCCACGGGCCGCCATCGCATTCTCCAGCATAAAATGGGTGAGGTTTTTGTGTTTTCAGTTTAGCATAGGCCGGCACGGGAAGAATTAAATAAAATGTGGGAACATTTTATTTAATTCTTAAGCTCGTTTCCGTGTTTTTAATTCGATATAATTACTACGCAATTATATCGAATTAAAAACACTTCTCCTCGTGCTCCGCAGGCTCTGCGAGGCTCCGTGAATTTGAAGGTGGGATTATGTTCTATTGCAACCTGGAACACACAAGCAAAAAGGCCGTGAAAACCCGATCGGGGAAAGTAAAAAATGCTGCCACGGCCAAGAACCGGTTTCACTACATTACCCGGACTTCGCACTTTAAAAATTATAAAGAAAGTGCCTCAGAACAGATCGAGTTTGTGAGATCCGGCAATCTGCCAAATTTTGCTGAAGGAAAGCCAGCTGAGTTTTGGGACGCTGCAGATATTTATGAACGTAGTAATGGCCGTACCTGTTCCAGTTTGGTGGTGGCCTTGCCCAAAGAGTTGAATCAGGCACAGCGGATTGAATTGGCCGAGGCGTTTATTGCTGAGTTCGCAGACCGCTATAGCTATCCCTTTACCTGTGCCATTCATAATCATGTTGGATCGTTGGGTGGGCAAGAGCAACCGCATTTGCATTTTATGTATAGTGAACGACATGTTGATGGCATTGACCGGACCGCAGAACAGTTTTTTAAGCGTTATAACCCAAAGGATCCACAGAAAGGTGGGGCGCAGAAGCTGACAGCTGATGTGTTAGGTATGGGAAAGGCGCAGTTACAGCTGTATCGGCAGAAGACTGAAGAGCTGATTAATGACAGTCTCATGCGTTATGCCCCGACCAAGATGGTGGAAATCAAGGGAATTCAGGTGGAAGTTCCTAGCTTGGTCAGCTGTTTATCCAACAAGGAGTACAACAAGAAGCATGGCACACAGCTGAAGGATGTTCCTGTGATGAATAAGGCGGTCCGTTTTGCGCGTGAGAAAGAGCCGGAATTAGTGGCCGAACGGGAAAGAATGACTGCTGAAATTAACCGGTTACGTGCTGAAAATCATTATGAGTTGTATCGTCCATTTTACGAGGCTGAATTAAAAAATCGTCAAGAGATTGAAGAATTGAGCACGCAAGCTGAAACACCACGGACACGGCAGCGTTGGTATGCTCAAGAAAAATTATTGTTTTTACAACAAAAAATGCAGCAAACCTTATTGCAAGATCATCAAACGACCGAACCTTTTAGGTTGATTCAGCATGATTTACAGGCTTATATCGATCTTTTGAATACCGAATTCTTCGATCGACTTGAGAAATTTGAATACTTAAGTGATCTGGGCCAACGGTTAAAGAATTCAGTTATTCAGATAGCCTCTATTGATGAAGAATTGGCATTCATGCAGCGGCAGGTCATCGAACGTGTGCCTTTGCAAATGAGAGACAAGGCAGTAACTCCTGACAAAATAAGGAATCATGATCAGGATAATGATTTTAGTTCTGGTTTTTAGGCAGATTGTTTAAGGCGCGCCATTGCATCAGCAGAACAGCCTCTTCATCTTCCAGTGTAGTTTCTCCAGACTGGATCCGTTCAAAGCGTTCCCAGGATCTTTTTTTATGGGCCCTTTTTTCTTTGGGACTCATGCCGAAGGTCGTAATCGATTGAGCTGTTGCCCAATCCTTGCGATCCATTTTTTTGAGATGCTCACTTGTACTGAATTTTTTCATGGAAATACTTCTGATAGGGACTTAACCGAATTATTTGATCTTTAATTCCTTAACGTGACAGAACCTGATATTGCAACTGCCAAGCTGAATGCAGAACTTTCTCTTGTATTGTAAAAGATAATTCGACTTCTAGATTTTTTTAGCTTCGATAAAAACAAGATAATAATTATAAATCAATACTTTAGATGATTAGTGATGAATTTTAGATGATTAGTAATGAATTTTAGATTCTATTTTTTTTAGCGTCTAGCCTAAAATTCATTACTATCCCATTTTATTTATTAAGCATCACTATAATTAGTCAAAAAATGAAAAAAACTTCATTAATAATCCAGATTTACCAGAAATTATATATGTAAGAATAAGGAGTACTATTATTGTGAATATCAAAATATCACCCTCGGGGTGATTGAGACCAAATTTAATTAAGTTTGTGTCGAGAAAGCGGTCCAAGATCCAAGATAAAATCATCAAATTTACTGTCAAAGCTGTTGCTACCAATTTAGCTGAAGACTCTTCTATTTGTTCAATAAAACTCATTTTTACATGCCTATGTTATAGCTACTCTCAATAATATTGATACAGATCTTCACAACGGTTTGCAAACTTCGCATAAGAGATTTTATGTTAAATAGGTGATTTGGTCACTTTTAGATTAAAAAAAATTGCTTTTTATATAGAATAGTTTAGATTCTTACCTATTATAAGTGAAAAAATCACATACAGATATGTTAGCTAATTTTCGAGTCCTAAATTTTCTTTCTTTTGCCGAGTTGAATACTTTATCTTTAGTAAAAGGAAAAACTAGACAGCATCCTAATCATGTCTACACTACGCCAGTTTTAGATCTTCTAAAATTCTCTACTATCTATGGTGCGAACGGTGCTGGAAAATCTAATATTATCAAAGCAATTAAATTTTCAAAGCAGTGTATTACTGAAAATGAATTAAATATTGTTCATAAAAAATCTTATTGTAGAACTAATATTATCAATAAAGATTTAGAATCCAGTTTTGAATATGAAATTATTATTAATAAAGTAATTTATTCCTATGGTTTTTCTATTTTGTTATCCAAAGGAGAACTGAAAAAAGAATGGATGTATGAAATTAAAGGAGAAGAAGAATTTCCTTTATTCACGATGGAATATGAAACTAAAAAATTAGAAATTGATATTGATAATTTAACTAATAGTGCTAGAGATAGAGCTAGGCTGCTTACTTATGTAGAAGATTTTAAAGAGTTAAAAAAACATGATGAAAGTTTATTCCTACATTTCTTGAATGATACGAAAAGTGATTTTTCTAAAGATAGTAAAGCATTTATTTTTAATAAAGTATTCTTCTGGTTTGAGAGAAAACTTGAAGTTATATCTCCTACGCAAGCGGCAGATCGTAGCCTAACTTATTTAGAAGAAAGTGATGAATCTATTGAAAATTTTTTAAAAGATTTTGGTACAGGAATTACAGGTATACATGTAGAAGATATTCAACTCGATGAAATATACAAAGTTGAAGATCCAAAATTTATTGATTTCGTAAAAGAGGATGTGGATGAAAAACTTCAATATCTTCAAGATAATATACAGAAAATTGAAAAAATAGATAAAAATATTAGAGAATTCTCAGCAATGATGCGAACTGAGAATAACTTATATTCTATAAAAGTTAACATTGATGGTGATATTAACTTTAGAGTTATTAAGTTTTGCCATTATATGGATGGTGAATATTATACTTTAGGTGAGGAATCTGACGGTACTGTAAGATTGCTGGAACTTTACGATATTATTAAAAATAAAAATGAAAAAATATTCGTTGTTGATGAGTTAGATCGCAGTTTACATCCAAATCTTACATTTAATTTTGTTAAAAAATATCTTTCAATAGAGAACAAATCACAGCTGATTGTTTCTACTCATGAAGATCGAATTTTAGATTTGAATATTATGAGACGAGATGAAATTTGGTTTGTAGAAAAAAATGATATTGGAGAAAGTAAAATATACTCATTAGAAGAGTTTAAAACTCGGTTTGATAAGGACATTATGACAGCATATTTAGATGGTCGTTATGGTAGTATTCCTAAGTTCAAGTTTTTTAATAATTAAATGAGAAAACTGTGGGATTTAGACTTACAAATAAAGCTCCTAGTCAAGCTAGGGATGTAGAAGAGCCGAAAGCGCCGAAACCTAAACTATTTTTTGTTGTGGAAGGGGCTGAAACTGAAGGGCTTTATATCCGTGAATTTAAGAATGCATTTGTTGATAAAATTTTAGGTGAAATAGTTTTTCTAGATAGGGAAGATGGTACAAAGTCTCATCAGCTAATTGTAGTTAAATCGATTGATACATATTTTAAATTAACTACTAATTTAAATGAGGACGTGATCCACCAAATAGGTGTTATCAAAGAAGAAATTCTTACAGAAACAGAATCGACATTAGAAGGACTTCAAGAAAAGCTTGATCTTATACATCAATTGATTGGTGATGAAAATTATCAAATTTTATTTGGTAACTTAGCATTGGTTAAAGATAAGCCATTAGAAATGTTAAATGCCATAGTTGAATTAAAAGGATTTGAGCATGGAATTGATAAAATTCTAATAATTATTGATAGGGATAAGCAAAGCTTTAAAGAGTATCAGTATGATGAAGTCTTAGAAATTTCTGAAAAGAATGGGTACAGCCTTGGCATATCAAATCCTTGTTTTGAAATTTTCCTTTTATTACATTTGAATGATATCAATCATTTAGATAGAGATTTGGCTTTTGAGAATAAAAGAATTAGACCAAAATCAAGAGTAAAGTATATGCCTCATGCTTTGGATAATGAGTTGAAAAAAGTTTCTAAAAGATATACTAGCAAAAGTAATTATGACGCAAAGTATATTGTCTCTAAATTTGAAGATTTACCAAAAAATATTATTGATTCACAAATATCGACAGATCCTAAGGAACTCAAAGATAATATTGGAACATCAATTTATGAAATTATTAAACCTTATCTTTAATATTTTCTAAAATTAACATAATACGCGTTATGCGAAATTAGAAAAATGAGTTTATTGCACTGATATTTATCTGTTTTTTAAATTTTAGACCTGGGTTGGTGCCCAGGTTTTTTTATTGCGTATAACAGCCATTATGTTAAATAATAGGGGCTTCTAAGTACGCGATTAGAAAATTTAGTCTTTAAGAGGAGAAATTTGTTCTAGCTTATCTTCAGGATTATTTTCTCTAATATGTATAATTCGATCATAATTTTCTACTCCTCGTAAGTGAGGTGGTGCAAATGCTGGATACTTGTTGAAAAAGTGCATTTTAATATTTAGTGCATGGTCTAAAATAAAAGCACATTCAATTCCATAGTACTTATCATTAATAAAAAAATTGTCTGTAGTTTCTATTAGTTCTTGGATAGCTAAATCCAATTTTTGAATTTTTTCATTAATATCTTTAGTTTTCTCTTCTATCTTTTTATCCATTGGTATCACCTATAGAATTAAGTTTCCCTAAAATTAACATAATACACGTTATACGAAGGCAAAAATGGGAGCTATAAGCTCCCATTTTTAATCTTTAATTCGCTTTTTCGCTTCGTCATAAACTATGCTATCAGCTCGTTTTCCGACGGTAATGAGCAGGATAACTACCTGATCATCTTTAACTTGATAGACAAGTCGGACACCAGCTTTTAATAATTTGATTTTATAGCAACCTGCAAGATCGCCTCTAAGCATATTCTTTGGAATATGTGGCTGCTCTATGACTTTGGCTAGTTTCTTTTTAAATTGATCTCGTATAGCAACAGGGAGTTTTTCCCATTCTGCTGTAAAGTCCTTGTGACGTAAAAGCTTATAAGTCATCTAATGTGACTTCCTCAAACATCTCTTTAGGATCATTAATGCGCTTACGGACAAGAGCTAATAATTCTTCATCTTCTTCCGAAAGCAAAGCTTTTTTGACAGGCAGTTTCCCAGTCGTAGCAACATACTCAAGAATACTAGTGAAGAAATCCGTAGGTGCAATACCTTGCTCTTTAAGGATTGAATAAGATTTTTCTTTAAGGGCTTCATCGATCCTGAAGTTAACAGTAGCCATCATATTTCCCAAGTATTTAATGTACTAGGAACATTGTAATGCAAATTGCATTACAAGTCGTGTTATTCCAAAGTAGAAATGTCCTACCTAATAACCAAATAGAAATGTCCTATATGGACATTTCCAAGTCAAGCACAGGATTTAGATTTCGTTCTTGAATTGCTGTTTTCTGTGCACGTCTGCTTGGCATCTTTTGAGAACGATTGCGTTTATTTTGTTGTTCTAGTTCTTCATGCTGCTGTTGAATATGGGC
>NZ_VOYN01000074.1:0-4690 GCF_013420275.1 Acinetobacter sp. YH01020 | reverse complement strand
TCAGACTGTTCAACTTTGCCGTCTGCAACAGCTTTAGCGCGTTCTGTAATCGCCGCATCAATCGCTGCTTTCGCATCCGCAAGTAAGCCTGCTGCTTCGGTAAATTCGGTAATTTCACCAACCGCTGGCAAGTCGTTAACTGTAGGTTTTGTCAATGCATCTAGACGGTCTTTTAAATCACCTACCGCATCGGCTGGTAACGCTTCTACTTTTTTCTGAGCATCAGTTTTCGCTTTCTCTGCATCTTCTACCGCTTTAACCAGATCATCATGTTCTTGCTGCGTGATGTTGCCATCTTTCTTCGCTTCAGTTACAGCTTTTTCTGCGGCTTTATAAGCGTTTTCTGCAGCTTTAACTGCGGCTTCCGCTGCTTTATATGCTGCTGACGGTCCTTGGTCGCCCCCACCATTTCCGCCGCCACCTAAGCCTGCAGCCAAACCACCTACAGCAACTGCCCCCGCAGCCCACGCCCAAAGAGGCACGCCCTCTGAATATAATAATGGCTCAATTGTCGTTAATGGCTCATACACCACTTCAGCAAGAAATGCGCCTGTTTCATCCGTTAACTTCACCCAAAGCAACTGATTGCCATCTTCTAATACCAGACTGTTATCGGTTGCTGTCGTGGTGCTATAGAAATTTTGAATCACAATAACTTCACCGCTTTTTAAACGAATGACAACATCCGCTCCATTGCGCTGAATCTCTGAAATATCTGCTTTTGCAACCCCTAATGTCACCACCGAGGCTTCGGTGAGTGCAACACTATTCTTATCTGTCGTCTGAGATAAAACCTCGTGTCCTTCTTTTGCAACAATTTTAATACTTGGCATGCTTACACCCTGATTGTTAAATTTTAATAGCTAAAAAGTAAACAAAAATACATAGACAGCATACAATACATTAGAAAAAATGCGAATTAACTTGCATAATTTTAATTAAATTTTAAATGTTATACATATTTCTATGTATAGCTACCTCTTATTTCTGTTCGTATAAGCCCCAAATTTAAAATTAGATCTATTCTATTCAAATTTAAGTTACAATCTGGGTGTGGGGTCGGCGTAATTCTGTAAATTTATCTTTCAATGACTTCGTATTTTACCTAGATGGAATCACTGCATGGGCTTGCTGATCCGCATCTGCAATGACCTTACGGTATTGTTTTATGTCATAATCCTCATCTGTATAGTTGGATTGACTATGTAACCCACATTCTTTCAATGAACCGTACCGAGTTTGTCGGAGAGTCAATATTCTGAGAGACTATCCCGATGACAAAATTAAAATATACCCCTGAAATCAGAGAAAGAGCGGTTCAATTATTGATTGAATCCGAAAAAGATTATCCTTCTACTTGGGCTGCAATCACAGCAATTGCTCCTAAGATTGGCTGTACTCCTGAAACACTACGTGTTTGGTATCAAAAATATTTAGATAAACAAAATCCGGTTAAAGTACATCAGCTTTCAGACCAAGAACGTATCAAACAACTGGAACGCGAAAATAAAGAACTGCAACGTGCTAACGAAATTCTACGTAAAGCAGCCGCCCCCCCTTAAAAGAGGGTGATTCCTACAGCTAGACGCTTATGCCCAAGCGCAAGAATGTTTAGAGCTGAGTTTATATCTCGATCATGAGCTGTACCACAGCTCATGCACTCCCATTCTCTTATTTCAAGATCTGTCCTACCTTGTATCTTAGTTTGTATAGTGATTAGTGAGTAATTAAAACACTATATGGATTGTAGAGGTACACATGATTACATTGGGTATTGATGTCAGTAAAGCCAAAATTGATTGTTGTATTTTTCCTTCTGGTCTAACTGGAAAAAGAAAAACCAAAAGGTTTGATAATGCACAATCTGGTTTTGTTAAACTCGTAAAGTGGTTAACCGTACTAGATGTTAATTTATCAGACACTCGGGCTGTAATGGAAGCTACATCGGTATATCATGAGAATCTAGCTCATTTTTTATATGATATGGAATTAACAATATGTATCGCTAATCCTGCAAGAGTTCGAGCGTTTGCAAAAGGATTATCAATGCTAAATAAAACTGACCCTATCTATTGTTTTACTCTGCAATCCTGCAAAATTTTTATAATTAGCCAATTTTTTATCTACAACATAAGAATGTTTAATCACATTGTTTAAAATCCGAAGCTCATCAATCAATTGGTATGAAAGTGCATTAGACATATTTAATCCACGATCACATAAGTAGCGCTCAATCTCATGCCATTTGTGCGATAAACGCATACCCGGATAATACAAACCTAAACAGCGATTAGTGAATTGCTCAATTGCGGCCCACAAATTAATCACTAAACTCTCATCAGCCAATGAACCCACACGGCGATTTTGCTCTTTGTGATTAAAGTTTGGCGATACCATTCTAAACCCGGATGTCATCTCTGGATCATCCTCAATATCCTCAAACAAGTTGCCCAATCTGAATTAAATCGTTTAAATACAGGGTAAATAACTTCACCATTCTGTTTATGTACAGACATTGCAAACCTATGAAACATTACCATGTCATCTATGCGCTGCATGGCCTGCGTTTTTAATGACATACGTTCCATGACGCATTCACCTAAAGGATAACGACTTACTTCCCTGAGCATTAACCTTACATTGCTATTAGTTTCACAAAATTGCTCCATTTCCAAAAGAATTTTCGGTTGATCCATTACTTTACCTTTCTTTTATTTCTCGCACTTACACAGCGCACTTCCTCTCAAGTCAATTTAAATTATGCACCAACCCTGCAAATAGGCTCAAGAGCTTAAAATCTCTTACAAATATAATTTAAAAACACCCATAAAATACTGCTTAAGTCGTTTAATCGGTATATAATGACCGTATTGAGGAGATTTTCATGAAAAGAGCAGCAAGTGATTTTATGCTTGAGGGTGTTGAAGATCTGTTAGTTCAGATCGGGAATAACATTAAAACAGCACGCATGAACCGGAATATGACGATTAGCGAATTGGCTAACCGTGTGCATGTGGATGAAAAGACAATCTCACGACTTGAAAGCGGCAAACCCAGCTCTAACCTAAAAAATCTTATTTCCATTCTCGTTGTATTTGGCTTGGAAGACAGTTTGCTTAGTATTGCGAACCCACAAAATGACGAAGTTGGAAAAGCACTCGCTACCAAAAAAGTTCGAGTCCGCGCTAATAATAAATCAGAGGATATGAGTGATGACTTCTAAAAACCTATCCATGCAAGAAGAAATTAAGAGCTGCTACATTTTTTTGGATACAGGCGATACGCCGCAAGTTGTTGCTCAATATGCGCTCAAAGATTCAATCTATAATTTTATTTATGGTAAGAGCTATTTGGATCTCAATAACTCATTTGAGCTTGATCCAATTAACCTACCATTTATTACACCCAACACGGCGTACACCACTGCAGCTAAAGATGGCTTTGGCGTACTTGCAGATGCTACGCCCGACAATTGGGGTCATAAGCTTACGTTAACCCAGCACACTCGCGTACCACTCAATCAAATTGAATGGCTTATTGCGGCACGTGGTAATGCAGTTGGGTGCTTAGTGGCGAGTTTGTCTTCTAAAGCGGTCAAAACCGTTGGCAAAGAATCCTTTGTTAAATTCTCTGACTTACAGGCTTACTTAAAATTATCTAAAGCAGTTGATCAGCACCAAGACCCGAACATGATCAGCATGATGACCGATAATTATTTATCAAAACTCATTCACCATGGGTCATCAATGGGGGGTGCGCGACCTAAAGTGGTCGTACAGCACAAAGGCATTGAGTGGATTGCGAAATTCAATAAATCCGATGACCTCTTTGATAATGCAAAAGTTGAATATGCATCAATGAAGATGGCGCAAGCTTTAGGTTTGAATGTCAGCAATGTCGAGCTTGAAGAAGTTGAAGGCAACCCTATTTTGCTTGTTGAGCGCTTTGATCGTAACTGCCCTGAGCGAAAGAAACACTACATCAGCGCACACAGCCTTATGAACATCCGTAAAGTGCGCGTAGACGACTTAAAGATGTCTTATATGCATTTGTCTAAGATCTGCAGTCAAATTTGCCATGACGCAATCAGCAATCAATTAGAGCTATATAAGCGCATGGTCTTGAATGTGATGATCAGTAATACAGATGATCATTTAAAAAACCATGGCTTCTTAATGCATGACATGAAAAATCATCATTATTCACTCAGCCCTCTATTTGATGTTCTACCGCACGGATCTCGCGCATCTTACCCAAAAGAACATGCGATCGCCGTGGGAGAAGAAGGCCGAATCGGAACGGCGCAAAATCTATTGAGTCGCTGCAATGCCTTTGGGTTAACCGAGTTTCAGGCAAAAGAGATCATAAAGAATGTTCGAGATGTACTTGAGTCAAGAGATGAATTCTTTAAGGATGCTGAAATGAGCGACTACCAAATGAGACAACTGGACCATTACTACAATCTAGGCAACTAAAAAACCGCCCATTTGAACTGAACCCCAAATCTTGGACAGTTTAGTTAACAACAGGATTGAGTTCTGAATTGAACAAGGCTCAATCCTTTTGACATACTCCCACCACCAAGCTAAGAGCTATGGTGGGGGAATCTTTGCGACCCATGCAATCTTAGAGATTGCACCTTTCGATACCGCACTGCGCTGACAGTATGGCGGTACAGGAACTCTTTATA
>NZ_VOYN01000073.1:0-11394 GCF_013420275.1 Acinetobacter sp. YH01020 | reverse complement strand
TTCCCGAACTCAGAAGTGAAACCTCTTAGCGCTGATGGTAGTGTGGGGTTACCCATGTGAGAGTAAGTCATCGCCAGCTCATTATTCGAAAACACCCCCTGACTAGTGCAGGGGGTGTTTTTTTATGCGTGAGGGAAAGGTAAATAATAAGAAAAGCAGAAAGACAAACTGGGAAATGATAGATATTTAAAAATAATACGGCTAAACAGCGCTAAAAATTTACATCAAGGTGAGTCTATATTCTTTATAGTGAAGTTCAGTCTCCAATGTATAAAAACAATAGGATGTGCAAATGCTCCAAGATCTCAATGAAGTCTCTATTTTAGAGATATTGCAGCAACGCTTTGAGGCAAATATGCAGCGTCATCCAGAATTACTTTGGGATGATGTTAAAAAACAATTGATTGCACAGCCCTCAAAACTAAAAACTGTAATCGAAATGGAAAAAACAGGGGGTGAGCCAGATATTGTGAGGCTGAATCGGCAATCTCATGACCTGATATTTTATGATTGCAGCTTAGAGTCGCCAAAGCCTAGACGACGCTTATGTTATGACCGTGATGCCTTGGAGAATCGGAAGGATCATCCTCCCAAAAATAACGTAATAGACATGGTTCGAGACATCGGTGCTCAGCTGCTTACAGAAGAGGACTATCGAGCGATACAGCAAGTTTTTCATTTCGATTTAAATACTTCGAGCTGGATCGTGACGCCAGCAGATATTCGGCAAAAGGGTGGGGCACTGTTTTGTGACCGACGTTATGATCATGTATTTAGCTACCATAATGGCGCACAGTCATATTATGCGTCTCGTGGATTTCGCTGTAAGCTGGTGATTGCTTAATCTCAGCGCTATCAAGGTATTTAAAACGATCTAGAGTGTTCAAACGAACTTTTCTAAAGATATATTTTCGTTTGTTTTTTAGACATTTAAAATTTTTCTAAACTAAAGATAGAAATAAATGATGGTGTGTCGTTCTGAAGTTGAATGAAAGAATAGAAGAATTAGACCTAAAAACAAGGACATTATTATTTAAAAAAAGAAGTTAAATAATCATATATTGATAATGTTTAATAATTAAACTAAAGCATGAAAAATAACACAATTAACATGTACTTATAAGAGACTAGATTTATTAAACATACGTCTAATATCCCTAGAAAACACTGTTCCGTATATTCCGTGGCTGTTGAATTTTACTTAAAAATTCAATGAATGTTATGGACAAGTACTCATGGGAGATGAGAACGATGACAACGGAAAAAATAGACATAAATTCTGTAGTCGATAAGGCTAAATTTACCCCGTTCCACTTCAATGTAGTGGCTTGGTGCTTATTGATTATTTTATTTGATGGCTACGATTTAGCGATTAATGGCGTGGTTTTACCATTATTGATGCAAGACTGGGGCTTAAGTGCAATGCAAGCGGGGATGCTTGCTAGTACTGCGCTCGCAGGCATGATGTTTGGTGCCATGTTCTTTGGTTCTTTAGCAGATAAGATTGGCCGTAAAAAAGTCATCATGATCTGTATCGTTTTATTTAGTGGTTTGACCTTTGCTGGTGGTTTTGCGTCGAATCCAACAGAATTTGGTATTTTGCGTTTCTTGGCTGGTTTAGGGATTGGCGGTGTAATGCCTAACCTTGTGGCTTTAACGTCGGAATACGCGCCGCAGAAGATGCGTAGCACACTAGTAACGACGATGTTTAGTGGTTATGCAGTCGGTGGTGTGATGGCGGCACTTTTAGGTTCATGGTTCACCCCTGACTTTGGTTGGCAAATCATGTTCTTTATTGCAGGTATTCCACTTTTCCTTTTACCAGTGATTTGGAGATTTTTACCAGAATCTTTGGCATTTATGGTGAAAGAAAACAAACAGGAAAAAGCCCGCAGTATCGTGAAGCGCTTAGCACCTGAAGTGAAAGTAACCGAAAATACAGTGTTCACTTTACCGCAGGAAAGCGTGCCTGAAGCTGCTAACGTGGTGAGTTTGTTCCGCCGTGGTCGTGCCGTAAATACATTGCTGTTTTGGGTGGCGTTCTTTACGTGCCTATTGACCATGTATGCGCTAAGCAGCTGGTTACCAAAACTGATGATGGCAGCCGGTTATTCTATGGATAACAGCTTAATGTTCATGATGGTCATGAACGTGGGCGCAGTTGTGGGTATTGTTGGCGGTGGTATTTTGGCTGACCGTTTCCACTTAAAACCTGTGTTGATGGTTTTGGGTATGATCGGCGCGATTGTGATGAGCTTGATGGGCTTCCAATCGAATCAGTTCTTACTATACATCTTGGTGTTCTTGGCAGGTGCTGCGTCTATTGGTTCGCAAATGCTGCTTTACAGCTATGTAGCGCAGTATTACCCACTTGCTGTACGTTCGACAGGTATTGGTTGGTCTTCTGCGATCGGTCGTATGGGCGCGATTGTAGGGCCGATTCTGATTGGTGGTTTGCTCGGTATGAACTTACCTGCGCATTTCAACTTTATGGCAGTAGGTTTACCTGTACTGATTACTGCAATCGCGGTTGCATTGATCATGCATGAAAATGACAGTGATAAAATTGATGTTAAAGAGGCATCTACAGCCAAAGCTTAAGTTGTGATTCTTTAAAAAGAAAAGCCTCCGAAAGGGGGCTTTTTTTATGTTTGATTTCGATAATATATAATGTGGCTTGCATAGGGGGACTGTATGATTTCAGAGTTAGTAAAACTAAAAAGACGTAAAGATGCTAAAGAAATAATTAAGAAGATAGATCAGAAACGAGAAAACTATTATTTAATACATTACTCTTGTGAGTCTTTTTACGATATTCAAGATGGTAGAACACCTCGGATTACTTCAGTAGCAATTGCTAATTTAGGATCCAATCAAACACATTCTTTTTCAATCCATAAAACGGCAGAACAAAAGAAAATTGGATTTGAAATGATCGATGATAAGTACGATGAATTAGAAAAAGGAATGCTCAAGGAATTTTTTGATTATTTAGCTGATCATCGAGGAAATAATTATATTCATTGGAATATGAGAAATATTAATTTTGGTTTTCAGGCGATTGAGCATCGTTATAAAGTCTTGGGTGGTAAACCTTATATTATTGAAGATGATCGAAAGGTGGATTTAGCCAAACTTCTGATAAATATTTATAGTGTTAGATACGCTTCTCATGGTGAGCATGGGCGGCTACATACAATTTGCAGTATGAATTCTATCAAAGCTAAAGATATGCTTACTGGTAAAGAAGAGGCTTTAGCATTTCAAGAAAAGGAATATATTAAGTTACATCAATCCACTTTAAGGAAAGTAGATGTAATGTCAAATTTACTTGAAAGAGTGTTAGATGGATCAATTAAAACTCAAGCAAATTGGTTAGATAGAAATGGGATTCATCCAATAGTATTCATCCAATTAGCTAAAGAACATTGGTTCATAGCCTCATTAGTTGGTTGTATTACTTTTGCTGGTACAATTAAGACACTATTTTTTTGACTTAAAATAGGTTCATTAAGTATTTAATTAATGAAGGGAATACTATTATGCAATTTAATTCCATCTCCCCAATTCCAGAAGACGATGAAGAACTGCATCTGCCTGAACTGGTGTACTGGGCATCTTTAGGTGAACTCGCAGAAGTCGAAAAATCTTTAGCGAATGGCACAGACGTAAACACTGCCGATGAAGAAGGCTATAGCGCACTGCATGCAGCCGCAGAAAACGGCTATTTAGACGTGGTGAAGCTTTTGGTAGCTAATGGTGCAAATGTACAGCATAAGACCCAATACACAGCATTAGAGCTTGCAGAAATGGCAGGCAATGATGATGTGGTAGCTTACTTAAAAAATTTGTAAGCCATAATATTTTATGAATCAACATTATAAAATACCCGCATGCAATATGCGGGTATTTTCATTTTAGTATTATTGTTGCTGTTGCTGTTGCTGTTGCTGTTGCTGTTGCTGTTGCTGTTGCTCAAGCTCCTGCTGAATCGCTTGATTAAACGCAGGCAAGTCATCTGGACAACGAGAAGTAATGAGCACCCAACCACCCGTATTACAGCGGTGCACCTGCTCATCGACCCAATGTGCACCCGCATTTTCCAAATCCAAACGAATACTTTTATAAGACGTCAGAGTTTTATCACGAATTCGTTCAGCATTAATGAGCGCCCAAGGACCATGACAAATTGCAGCAATAGGTTTTTGATGGTCAGCAAAGTTTTGAATAAGTCGCAGTGCATCTTCATCGATCCGTAGATGATCTGCATTGACAGTTCCGCCTGGAATTACTAACACATCATAGTCTTCAGCATTTACGTTGCTCAATTGGGCATTGGGTTGAACTTCAGCTTCGACCTTTTTGTCGGCTTTTACTGTTTGGACAACCGCATGTTTAATAGCGGCATGAATGGCTTCAATTCCCTTTTCATTTAAATAATTTAATGGTTGGATCAGCTCGTCATGTTCAACACCGACATTTGAAGTTATCACTAAAGCTTTTAAAGTCATGATTGACTCCTTGCAATGAGGATTGTCTACCACGCTAACAAGCTGACGGATTTGGGTATGTAATAATTTCGCAGGAAACTGTAAGAAGTTTTGACAGAGATGTTATGCGAAAGTTCTAGATTAGAGCGAACTTTTAAAAATCAGCTAGAAAAAGAAAACCCCAACATCCTGTTGGGGTTTTCTTCGTATTTCGTATTTTAGATACAACTCCATGTCATATCTCACGTCCTGATGCAGAAACTTATTGTTATTGTTTTATGTTTCGGAAACTTCCTGTTTCCTGATAACTGTAGATTAGGCCTGTTTGAATAAATTGAATAGCAGCAATTTTCTGCATGCCATGTAAGCCAAAACGTACAAAATTATTCTGTTACCTTTCCAAAGAAAAATCATCTGATTAATTGATTAGAATCAAATGATTATAAAAGGGAAGGGAACAATAAATGAAACAATGTATACAATATTTTCGAACGCCTAGCCTCATCGTCGGTATCTTGATGACAGCCGCATGCCATGCGGAAAACACCACAACTACAGCACAAGATCAAACACCAAGCCAAGCTCAAAAATCGGCACAAATCCAGCAAGAACAACGCTTTAAAATACAAAAAATCGCTCAATTTAATGAACCTTGGGCGTTTCAACAACTCCCAGATGGACGCTTATTGCTAACTGAAAGAAAAGGTCAACTGATCATCTTTAACCCGCAAAATCAGCAGAAAATACAGGTGAAAAACCTTCCCAAAGTTGCCTATGGCGGACAAGGCGGATTAGGTGATATTGCACTTGATCCGCAGTTTGAAAAAAATCATCAGATATACTTGAGCTATGCAGAAGCGGGACAGGGCGGTTTTGGCGCTGTCATCGAAAAAGCCACATTAAACCTCAATGAAGCTGTGCCAAGTTTAAAACAGCGAAAAATCATTTGGAGGCAAATTCCAAAAGTAGAAGGTCAAGGCCATTATTCACACCGTATGCAATTTGGAACAGATGGAAAATTATGGGTGAGTTCGGGCGAACGTCAGAAGTTTGATCCTGCACAAGATCTGCAGTCAAATTTGGGTAAAGTGTTGCGCTTAAATAGTGATGGAACGCCTGCTGCGGATAATCCATTTCAGACCCAAGGCGAAGTTGCCAAGCAAGTGTGGAGCTTCGGGCACCGTAACCCTTTAGGCATGGCATTTGATGCAAAACAGCAGCTTTGGGTGGCTGAAATGGGCCCGAAAGGCGGTGATGAGTTAAATCTCGTGCAGCGAGCGAAAAACTATGGCTATCCGCATGTGTCGAATGGCGATCATTATGATGATCAACCGATTCCTGATCATCATACACGGCCTGAATTTGAAGCCCCTGCCATCAGTTGGACACCGGTGATTTCACCGTCGAGTTTGATGTTTTACCAAGGGCAAAAGTTCCCCTTGTGGAAAAATAAAGCGCTGATTGGTGGTTTGTCGTCTCAAGCAATCGTGATTGTGGACACAGCACATCAACCGGCAACAGAAATCCAGCGTATCGACATGAAACAGCGGATCCGTGGCTTGATTGAGGCCAAAGATGGCGCAATTTGGGGGATTGAGGATGGTGAAAAAGCATGGTTATTCAAAATTGAGCCAAAATAGCGACTAAAAAATAAACAAAAAATTCAAAAAATAAAAAAAAGCCCCTCCGGGGCTTCTCACATACAGGCCTGCACGAATTTCAAATCCGTCACCTAAGCTGCATAGTGCTCATCGGCATTAAATGCATTGGCTTGAATTTGAATCAACTTACGATTTCCCTGTTCTCCATTCATCCGCCAATGCGCAATTTTAATATTATCGACGATCGAAACATCACCTTTTTGCCACTGCAAAAGCAGTGCATCTTTATACATCGCATCAAAAAATTGCTGCTTTTCAGCATCGCTCCATTCAATTTGTTGACCTTCTGGTGTGTAAATTTCCCAAGTCAGTTGCATGCCGTCCGCCGTCGAATCGATTTCAATCTCCCCGCGATTTTCAAAGCAATTTTTGGCCGCCTGATGGGCAAATGGATTGGTATTATTAGCAAAAGCCCACGGCTGAATCACATGCTTTTTCGTATCGGGGTGATGAATCACCAGTGGCGAACGCTGCAAGGTCAGTTTGGCTTTTTTATCTTGTCGAATCTCTAGACTAAACGGGCTCTTTTTCAGCAATAATCGGTCAAATAGCCCCACCTCGCACGCCGAAACATAAGAAAAATGGTTCCATGCACCAAGATATTTTTCCTGTAGATGTTTCGGAAAATTCTCCCAAATCTGCTCTAAGTTATTAAATCCTGTTTCTGCCAAATACGTCGAAGGTTCCTGACAAAATAAGGCGATATAACGCGAGCGTTCTGAGCGTACTCCGCCTTCAACATGCGGGCCTTGTACCGAGTTTTCGACTGGACCCAATTGCACTGTGTTGCGGTCTATATAACGACGGTAGTCGCCAGCACCGAGCAAGTTCTCGCTGTATTTTCGCATCCAAGATGCAACCCAGTTGGGCATATTGGGGTTAAAAGCATTCCATGGGGTAAACTGAAAATATTGTTCAATCAGTTGGTTAAATTGTTCGGGTTGCTCGATGTTAAAACCACGAAACAGTAAGATGCCATTTTCATGGATTTGTTGTAAAAGCTCTTGTCGATGCGCGCCAATATATTGTGCAAGATCTTGTGGGCTATTGTGTTCTGGAGCGGCATGAAAAATGCGGGTAAAACTATTCAGTTGTTGCTGTTGCAATTGCATAGGTCATTCTCTAATTTTTTAATTCAATTTTTATTGTTGTCGCCTAATCCCTAAGCGCTGACAGTTCGAGCTGCTGAACTCGCAGCCGTTATTCTGTCTAAATTCTCTGCCGATTATAAGTACAGTTTTACTGTTGCGATGTAAGTATTGTTGATAAATTGCGATTTTTCGACGAATAGAGTGCGATCTCTGAATGAATGACGACATGAAAAAAGCCCTCGACATCCTATTGCAAAATCAATAAGTATTTGGATACCCATTCTTTTTTAAGTTGGACACTTTAATAAACGTATTCATTAATTTTGCAGTGTTCCTCAATTGGTAATGTGAATACCATGCCACTCACCAACGAGCTAATACGATTACTTTCAGCCTTACGTTGCTTGGTATTCACCGACAGGGCATAAATGATCATTGTGTCCCGATACATTTTTTCAGGCTCAACTTTATAGTCAATTTCCGCAGCACAAACCATTTTTCTACTAACTTCGTGTGACGCTCTACGATAGACCTCACGATCATCACTAGCCAAAGTCAGCTTTCTTCGTAATTCTTGTGCATACTGCATATATACGCTAACAAATTCAGGGTTATTCCCATATTTGAGCTTTATGTATCCCTCAATATCATCACGCACACCATTACTATTTGCATCAATCCCACCAATGTTTTTTGTTTTATCTTCATTTTTTAGGAATTTTGATGTTCTCACTTCTTTTAGTGAATTCTGAATACTTGGATTAAGAAGCGAGGAACAGGCCATCAAAAGTATACTTAAGCAACTCAGTGCAATAACCGCTTTTTTCATAGGAATCATTTTACTTTTTTCGTTTTAGATGCAAAGAGTGTCTGAAAATAAGAGTGTCCAATTAAAAGAAGAATCTGTGTCCAGTACGATATACTATCAAGTGTCCAATTGGGCAAGAATATGCATCCTATCGAGGGCTTTTTAGATTCATTCTAAAGATATGACTCCTGTCATACCGATCAGCGTTCCTGCTGCATGTGCATTATTTATTTTTATTGCAAGACATCCTGTCTCTGTATGTTCTTACTATAGGCGCGTTGCTGTTGAGGCCATAGGCGTAAATACTGCAAGCGCTGTAGGTAAATGCCTACAGCAGAACGTCGCTAAATCCTGCTAGTGTAGTGATCTAAATAACAACAATGAGTTTCGCGCATGCCTGCAACACAAATCGATATACGGATGCAATACAGCATAGAACAAGAACAACAGTTGATAAATGCTGTCTTTGACGCCTTACAACAGAGTTTTCAACTGCCTCGATATGACCGCAATATACGTTTGCAAGTGCATGCGCTACATCGGTTTCAGGTGCTTGATAATTTGACGCAGCCTGAGCGCTTTACACATATCACCATCGATTGTTTTGCGGGACGAACCGTGGCAACCAAGCGTAAGTTATATCAAATGCTGGTGCAAAATTTGGTGGAATTTGGCATTCCGGCCGACCATATCATCATTACCTTACGTGAAAGCCCTCTAGAAAATTGGGGGATACGAGGTGGTCAAGCCGCTTGTGATGTCGATTTAGGTTTTCAGGTCGATGTTTAGTCTGTGCAAATACATGGAATGTTGCTTTCACATCGCCTAAACGAAAAAAGCCCCGACATCCTGTCGGGGCTTTTTCGGATTCATTCTAGCGGTATAACTCCTGTCCTACCGTTAAACTTCCTGCTCATTGTCTTATCATTGTTATTTTATGTTCAGTGACATCCTGTCGCTGTATGACCTTAATATAAAAGTAATCTAATAACGTGAATAGTGTCTATTATCCGCATCTAATGTAAGCCAAAACGTACAACACTTAAATTTTAATTCTGACCGTTCCTTCAAGGCATTGCATAGCAGCTAGGCTCTCGACTGCTAGATCTATGTTTCCAAATCGATCTAAACCGCTTTTAAAACAACAGGAAGCTGGTTTTGATGTGACCAAACACTTTGCCTGTGGTGTTACATATTTTTGCGATTAATTGGTTGAATGGTGAACTAATTTATCAGACATTAAAAATTCATAATGAAAAATATACAGGGAATAAGATCGATGCAAAGAACACTTACACAACAACGGACGACATCAAAACTTCAGCTCGCATTAGGCTGCGTCATTGCGCTTAGTGCTTCAGCAAGTTGGGCAGCATCTCCACAAGAGATTAAGAAAATTGCGGAAAGTCAAAAGCAAAGTTATTTAGAAACCTTGAAAACCTTGGTCAATATTGAATCTGGCAGTAAAGATATTGAGGGATTGAATCAAATTGCCAAGGTGGTCGCAGAGCAATTAAAAGCCACAGGGGCTGAGGTGAACCTGATTCAGCCCAAAGACATCATGAAACTCGATGGTGCGCCAGATCAGACAGGGCCGATTGTAAAAGCGGTACTGAAAGGCAAAGGTAAAACGAACATTATGTTGTTGGCACATAATGATACGGTGTATCAAAAGGGCCAATTACAAGGTCAACCGTTTCGCATAGACGGTAATAAAGCCTATGGTTTGGGTATTTTGGACGACAAGCAAGGTGTTGCAGCAGTGATTCATGTCTTGGATATGCTGAAACAGCTGAAGTACCAAGATTACGGCACCATTACGGTGTTAATTAATTCAGATGAAGAAATCAGTTCACCCGGCTCGCGCCAATTGATCATGGATACCGCTCAAAATCAGGACGTTGTCCTCTCCTTTGAAACCGGTGGTTTAGAGGGAAGCTTGATGTTAGCCACCAGTGGGATTGGTGCGGCTTATTTAGATATTAAAGGGCGGGGTTCGCATGCGGGGGTAAAACCTGAAGCAGGGGTCAATGTTTTGACAGAACTGGCTTTTCAGATTCAACAATTGGAAAATCTATCCAATCCGAAAACGGGTTTAAAGCTGAATTGGACCGTTGCGACGGCTGGAAAAACCCGAAATGTGATTCCTGACCATGCGACAGCGCAGGCAGATGCTCGTTCCTTAAAACCACAAGATTTTGCTGAGTTGGAAAAAACTTTGAAGCAAAAAGTCAAAACCAAAAAATTGGCGGAAAGTCAGGTCGAGGTCAAATTTGAAGTCCGTCGACCACCTTTAGAAGCCAGTCCACAAGCCAAAAAATTAGCCGCGACAGCCCAGCAGATTTACACAAACGAATTAAAGCTGCCGATGAAAGTTGAAACGACCGCTTGGGGTGGTGGTACTGATGCCGCTTTTGCTGGAGTTACTTCGAAAGCCGCGATCATTGAAGGAATCGGTATGTCTGGAGATGGATTACATTCAGATAAAGCAGAATATATTTTGACGGATTCTATCGTGCCGCGTTTGTACTTGGTGACGCGTTTAATTGTTGAAAGTTCTAAAAAGTAATCGCATCCGATTGGGTGAGATCTAATGAGTCATTGCCCTGAGTTTGGTTGTGGCTCATGTTAGAGCTATTCTTATGTAGCATTTGAAATGAAAAAAGCCCCGACATCCTGTCGAGGCTTTTTCAGATTCATTCTAGCGGTATAACTCCTGTCCTACCGTAAGCTTCCTGCTTAGTCTTATCATTGTTGTTTTATGTTCAGTGACGTCCTGTCTCTGTATGCTTTAACTTTATCGTGGATGATGCATGGCGTATAGCTGCTATCTGCCGAAAATAATGTAATCCTGAACTTACAAAAGGCGGCATCTATCACGCGAACGGCAAGAATTAAGCACTCACATATTGCAGTAATTTTTTGAAAATCGCTTTAACCGCTTTGTTGTCAAATTCATTCGGTTCGAATTTATCTGCTTGATTACGCGTGAAAATGTCACGAATTTCAACCACAGCATTACTGTCGATTAAGCCCAATTGGGTTGCCACTTGGCGAATTTGATCAATCGAACGTGAACCATTGGTGCCACCATAGCTAACGTATGCCGCAGGTTTTCCGCCCCATTCTTTACCGAGGTAATCCAACGCATTTTTGAGTGCAGGGCTGTAGCCGTGGTTGTATTCAGGGCTAATGAAAATAAATGCGTCGCCTTGCGCGATTTTATCAAATGGAGCGTAAAACTCTGTCCTTCAGGTCAGAGATATAAGCGACACGACATGAAGTGTCGTTTGATTTAACTAAGGACTATTTTCCTTGAGTTTTGATTGTTAATATAAGTACAT
>NZ_VOYN01000072.1:0-11739 GCF_013420275.1 Acinetobacter sp. YH01020 | reverse complement strand
TCTAATAGAATTAAGATTAAATGATAGAAATGAATACACGTATTTATCTACGAGCTTCAACTAAAGATCAAGATGCAGAAAGGGCTTTGCAGATTCTTCAGGATCTAAACCAAAACTTGAATTTGGGTGAAACCATTGTGTACGTGGAAAACTATAGTGGTACGAAGTTAGACCGACCTGAATTGAATAAGCTACTGTCAGAAGCAAATCAAGGTGACACATTGTTAGTTGAAAGTATTGACCGCTTATCACGCCTAACCCAACGAGATTTTCAAGAGCTGAAGCGCAGGATCCAGGAGAAGGGACTTCGTTTAGTCGTAGCAGATCTTCCTACTACCTACCAAATGATTCAAACCAGTGACAGCATTACTCATTCAATCTTGGAACTCATCAACAATATGTTGATTGATCTTCTGGCAACAATGGCCCGCCTAGACAATGAGAAACGTATAGAACGTATTAAGCAGGGCCTGGCACGTTCGGGTTACAAACCAACAGGCAAGAAGGCAAATGAGGCTAAACATAAACGAATAAAAGAATTGCTAGTAGTTGGCAATATGACTAAGGAAGAAATTGCCAAAGCAGTGAATTGTGGAGTTGCAACTGTCTATCGAGTTGCTAAAGTTATCTAAAAGAGGCTTATCTCAACGCGCCCCCAATGGGGCACCGCTGCATTCAGGTTACTTCACATAAGAAATTTTATGTTAAATGATTGTTAGAAATGCCCCTTGATCGAGGCATTTTCTATAAAGAATACTAAAAACTAATTAAAGCCAACCAAGTTTCAAAACAAGGCAGTTCTCAGCAATCATATTTTTAAATTATATAACTCCCAACTGAGCTTTTGCTCCAACGATAAGGCTTTCATTTTGAGTTTCTAAGGCAAATAAACCATACATCAAAGGAGAGGCCGCTGCTCTTTCTAAAGTCTGTTCATATAGTTTATTCCAAACTTTACCCCCTAGTTTTTCATACTCGATGATTAGAGTTTTGAGGCTTTCTTCTCCAAACAAAGTTACATGCCCAGCAAAATCAATCGCTGGGTCATCTATATGGGCTGTTGACCAATCAATAACGCCTGAAACAGCTCCATCCTTTGAAGCTAGTACATGCCCAGCATATAAATCGCCATGTATAAATTGGGTGAAATCTGCCCATAGAACATCATTATCCAACCATTTTCTGTAGCGGGTTTCCAATTGCTCACTTATACCAATTTCAGATTTTACTAACTGCAAATTGTTTGCTATTTCAGGTCTTAAATCTGAAGGTTTCATAATTTTCAAATCATTTTCCCGAACTTCTTTTTCAGGAATACTATGGATTTCAAATAAGGTTTTTGCCAAAGATGTTATGTATTTCGGGCTATCTTTGTCCATATTCCAAATTATTTCATAGGTTTCAGCATCCAAATTTAAAACAGGATTATCTTTAAGTATGGGATAAGCCACTAATTCTGTAGATGAAATTCTCCAATCAGGAACCTCTACAGAAAGATGTTTTTTTACCAATTCTAAAATGCGTTTTTCTTTCTTGATTTGTTCCCTCATGCCATCACGACGAGGAATACGCAGCAACCATTGTTGCCCCTTTGTATCAAGAGCAAAAACGACCTTAAAATCAATGCCCATTTCATTGAAATTCATTTTGTCCGTAAGCAACAAGCCGTGTGCTTCAGCAAGTGATTGAATATCTTGAATTGTCATTTTTAATTTCCTTTAAAGAGTTCAATAATTAATGTTCGGATTAGATTGGCTATCATTAACAATCTCTCTCAAAAGTCTTGATGATTTTGTGGTCTTTGATCTCGTAGATAATGTCAGCAATATTATCGACCAATTGCTTGTCATGAGATACGAAGATAATAGTTCCTGCATAGGACTTCATCATTGTTTCTAATGCGGCAATACTTTTTAGGTCAAGATAGTTTCCTGGTTCATCCATAAGCAAAATATTATATTTTCCTAAAAGCATTTTGGATAAAAGCAGTTTGATGATTTCACCTCCCGATAAGTCGGATAAGTTTTTTTGAATATCATTCGCTCCGATCCCCATTGAAGCCAATACTGCACGAATTTCCGCAACTGTGTACTCGCACTCTTCCTGCATAAAGGAGAGCACAGATTTATGCGTGTTAAATTTATATCCTGTTTGTGTAAAGTAGCCAATTTCAGCTTTTGGAGATATGGTTAATCCATCAGCACGTTCTGATATCATTTTTAACAAGGACGTTTTCCCTGTTCCATTCGATCCAGTTATAGCGACTTTAGCGCCAAGCGGTATTATAAAGTTAGCGTCATCAAAGATAGTACGGCTACCAAATTTTAAGCTCAGACCATCTGCCGTAATCGGGAACTTATTGTGCAGTTCTAGGGCTGAACTTTGACGAAAACGAATAGAACGCAAATGCTCTGGTGCTTGAATATCTTCTAATGCAGCCAAACGCTTTTCCATACTCTTAGCTGCCTGATACAGTTTTCTTTGCTTGGTGCCAGTCATTTTTGCATGCCCAAGTCGTCCAGCACTTTCGGTAGAGTTTTTGGATTTTTCTCCTTTTTTCTTATTGTCTAATCGATTAGCTTGCTGGCGTTTTTCTTGCACAGCAGATTCTAATCGCTCCCGTTCCTTCATCATCAGCTCATATTCTACGGCTTGGTGTTGTCGCTCTTCTTCTTTTTGACGCAAGTAATCCGAGTAACCACCCCAATATTCCGTAATTTTACCGTCTTTTAACTCCCATATCTTGTCTACAACCATATCAAGAAAATATCGGTCATGACTGATAACAAGTAATGCTCCATCAAATGCTTTAAGTTGACCAATAAGTAGATCTATTCCATTGAGATCAAGGTGGCTGGTTGGTTCATCCGCTAGAATGCCATGTACTTGTTGGGAAAATGCGGCAGCAATTTTTGCACGAGTTTCCTCTCCGCCACTCATTGTGTCGTTTTGTACATTGGAAACACCAAGGCGAGATAACATTGCCCGGTCTTCGACCGTTTCTATTTCGATTCCGCCCAGTTGGCTGATATGTGCAAAATCACCAAAACGCTGTAATGTCGCTTCGGCTAAAACAATTTCGCCATTAAGTACTTTGAGTAAACTACTCTTTCCTGCTCCGTTATCACCCACAAGACCAATACGGTCATAAGAGTGAATTTCCAATTCATCAATATCCAAAACATCACGCCCAGCATAATCCAAGCGTATGTTTCTCGCTTTAATAATTAAACTCATTTTTATTTACTCCTGTTTAGCTCTTGAAATTTTTTATGCAGCAAACAGGATTTAGGTGAAAACAAAAGCTAGCATCACAGTGTCCTCCCAAAAAAAAAGCTATTCATCCACAGGGTGGACAAATAGCTAGTCAATTAAGTTATAACTGGAAACTATGCACTAAAAGCATACTTATAAATTAAGCATACTTTTACTTTATATATCCGCATATATTCTTAAAGACACAACAAAAGCCCACCATTATAAAATAGTGTCACTATGCAAATAGTTGTGTCTTAACGAATGCGGATAGAATGCATAAACTTACCTAAAAAATAAAATTCAGTTTTATGATAACTTTACTGTTAAAAGAAGTCTAGACAACCTTGTTTTATGCTTGGATATAAGGCTTATTTTAAAATAATAGTAGTGAAGATTTTCTAAAATTAACATAATACACCTTATACGAAATACTGTTTTTTATTCGATATAAATCATAAACTTATACTAAGACGTTCCAGGGTTCAGCGCACTGGAACGGCTTTTTTGTGACTATTCACGTTCCACGCCTATTCTTTGATCAATGTTTCACGGTTTTAATTAAATAAACTGAATAATTCAATCTGCACGATTTAAGCGATTATCTTGAATAAGATCATCCAATTTATCTTCTAAATCTTCAATCTTATATTTGAGCGATAAAATAGAATTTTTTAAACGCTCATTTTCAGGAGCATCAGGATTTTTTAATTGATTAAAAATTTCTAATAATTCGTTGCGATTAGTGCTTAACCTTTCAATGTCACTTTCAATAGCCATTCTTGGTGTCCACAGAGCAAGTAAACTTTGCTCATAGTCTTTGAGTTCTTGATGGCTCATTGCATCTAATTCAGCTCTAGTTTTCATGGTTTAAAATCCGTCTTGCTATGAAGAGCTTTAAAAATCCGCTTTGCTGTTTCCTCTCTTACACTTTTCGGATCTCGTAAGATGCCACTAATCCAAAGGGCAAAACTAGGATAGTCCTGGAAGTTACTTAGGTCTGATAGCTCAGAAAGTTTAGATAAAATAGCACTGTACTTGTTAATTTGAGCATCAGACAGGTTGCAGAATATATCTATTGTTTTTGGATCTCGCTCAGGAGCTATTAATTTTGGCTTAGATTTTTCTTTCACAGTGAACTTAAAGCCGACAACAGAACGTCCTTTTTTAACTGGACTATAGTCAACTGTTACATCGGTAAATTCATTAATTTCATCTAATGAGCTCTTCAAAACTCTTCGTTTTAAGTTCCTCAAATCTCTATAAGATTCTGGTAAACCAAACTCTGTAAACATTTCATCTAGCGTTAATTCAAAGCCATTTTTTGCCTGATTTTTTTTCGCTAAATGGTAAAAGTCTATTGAGTAGTCTTTTTTTAATTTTAGAACTACATCTTTTTTATAACGAGTGTATGGATTGTATTTATCTAAAATTTTCAACATCACCAAAACAATAGATGTAAACCTTAAAGATATCCCTGCATCTTCATAAGTAGCATCAATTACCCAGTTAGAGTAGACCTTTTTCCCCCTATCATTAACGTATGAAAAGGACCGATCTACTAGTTTTTTTGACGCATTTTCAATTTGTTTATAAGCAGAATTGACTTTGATACCACAGTCATCAGCAAATTGTTGAGCAGATATTAAGATTTGATCTTGTTCACTTGCATCGATATTTCTAGCAATCGGAGAAGCCATAATTAAAATTCTTTTTTCATCTACAGACATGCTTTTAAAGCATTCAGTAACTTTGTTTTGAATAGCCATTGTTGTTACTGGATAAGATTTATCATAACTATTTTCTTTATTCATTCAGATATCAAACCTTATAAAAAATGAACATGATTTTTGTACCCTTATGAGAAAACAATGTACACCAATAAACATAAGGGTACAATAATTTATTTGTACCCTTTATCATGCTATTTGTACCCTTTAATCATGCTATTTGTACCCTTTTAAACGATAAAATCATGCTATTTGTACCCTTTATCATGCTATTTGTACCCTTTTAACGCTTGAAACTATTGCTGCATAAGGTTTTCAGAGGGTCTAAAAGCTTTTAAAAGCTTTTTAAAAGAATAAAAGGGAATTTATTTCCAAAGTGAGTTATTAAAACTGCCCTTGGTACTCGCTAAAGCTCGTACTCTATTGAAGCTCGTTTCACTCGCTTCGTGGGGGCAGTTTTTTGCATATATGATCAAGGATTCAAAAAGCAAAACATGAATAATGCATTCGCTATGCTCATGCTTTTTGACGAGCAAAAGCATCAATACTTCGCTCGTAGACACTCGCTAATCACTGTCCCCAGTAATTCAATAAAAAACGGTTTTTCAGAGGGGGAATAAGCAACCTTTCGTTGTGTCGCTCGTAGACACTCGCTAAAAGGCTCTCATTTGCGTTCTAAGCGATTTTATTTTTATCAACTATAGTTTTACTGTATTTCTATCAAAAGTCGCTAAAACCCCCGTTTTTTTGCGCTTAAATGGGATTGCTAAGGCGTGTAGTCATGGTTATTGTCATTTTCTGGCTTTTTAGGCTCATTTCTCTGCTGTTTTTCTTGTTCTTGGCGTCTTAAAAATGCCAAATGTTCTTGTTGCTCTCGTTCTTGTGCATAGCGTTGTTCTTGTTGCTCTCGTTCTTTACGTAACTGCTGTTCTCTAGATTCACGATCTTTTCGGTCGTTTTCGAGCTGTATTGCTATTTTTTGGGAAAACTCTTGCTGCGCTTCGGTCTCAATTTTTTTTGTAAAAGCCGCATGCAATTCTTGGATTTTTAGATCTTCCATTTCTTCTGCATATAGTCGCTTTTGTTTTTCACCATTTTGAGGACTAAAGTATTTATTTCCATAGTTATCTTCTTCAAATATATAACTATTTATGATCTCCAGTCTTTGATCGCGTACATACTCTTGATACTCAGTTTCTCTGCGTGATATTTCAGAAATTTGATGATCTATATTTGAAATTTGATCATTAAGTTTTCGTTGTTTAACAGTGATGTTCGGTTCGTCAAGTTTTGCAAAAGACTTTTTAGGCTGGAGCAGCTGATTTTCTTCTGTCCATTTATTTAAATGATCAGAATATCTCTCTTTTTTTTCTATTTCACTAAGACCAGAAATATGCTTTTGGATGTCTAGTTGGGTGTTGTGTTGGTCGATCAGGTCATTTATTTGATTGATCCATTTTGTTTTAAAAAATAAAGGCTCTTTTTTGCGTAGTTCTGATATTGCAGAACTCATCGTGTCTAATTTTGTTGTTAATTTTGATAATTCTTCATTTTGGAATTCATAAAGTTTCTGAGAAGTTTTTTCTGAATACTCAGCTTGAGAGTATTGAAACTGAAGCTCACTTCGTACTTTTTGAACAAGATCCTCAGATACTTTGATGTTTTCATCCAGTGCGATGACCTTTTTGATTTTTAAATTACGTAGCTTAATTTCATCATTTTTCAGACTAATTTCTGTAAATATCCCTCGTCTCCGGAGGTATGTCGCTTGAGGACCTTCGTGCTGAGTTGCTTCTAGGTCACTTTCCTGGTCTTCATAACTTCTGTGATCGACACGTTCATCAAATCCATTTTGTTCCAGGTGATGATTGCATAACTCTGCAAATGATTCTCTCCAGTGGCTTACAGTTTCTGTGCCATTGTCACGACTGAAGTCCCTATATTTTTTTGCTGAAAAGCCACCCTGCTCATTAATACTTCGGGTTGTGAACATGATGTGTGCATGGTAGTTGCGTTCATCACTTCCACTGTCTGTATGAGGTGCATGAATAGCAGCATCAACGATGACACCGTATTTTTTAACGAGGTTTCGGCAAAGTTCATTGAGCATATTTTCACGCTGTTCAGCGTTTAACTCACTGGGAAATGCAATCTCAAACTCTCTTGCAAGTAATGCATCTTTTCTACGTTCAACCTTTTCGACTTCATTCCAAAGTGTTTGGCGCTTGAGTAACTCAGTATTTGTATTTTCAGGTGCATAGATTTTTGTAAATTCGACACCAGTTTTTCTTGTGTAGTCTTGTTCTTTTCCATAAAAATCGCATACCAATTTTTCACTTGAACGATATGCAGCACAAGCAACGGCCGATCGTCCATTACCTCTACTAATCGTTTTAACTGAAAAATGATATATCGCCATTTTGCTTTTGCTCTTTATTTCGATTTATCGAAATTACCAACATGTATATGTTGGTCAGGGGATTACAAAGGGGATTTACCCCTTGTCGCACCATTGGATGAAATCCAATGGCTAAGTGCGCCCTTCGGGAAAACCACGATAGCATGGGCTGTCTTGAATTTCAATTCAAACAGACCTATGCTTGAGGGGGATTCCTTGAGATGGTGATGGTATGAGTGTTGAAACTTTAGAGCAAAAAATTGCAAAGCAAGAAGAACGATTAAGACAACTAAAAGCACAAAAACAAGCTATTGCTGCTCGTGAAAAAAAGAAAGTTTCTGATCAGCAACGTAAAGATGATACGAGACGTAAAATTCTACTGGGAGCTTGGGCTTTAAATAAATTAAAAAATGATGAATCGTTTAAACAGCAATTAGCCGATTTTGAGCAATTTTTAAATACGGAAAATAAGACCGAAGAAAATAAGCAGAAAGATAAAGATCTTTTTAATGGATTTATTTGGGATAAGACCTAAATTTCGCATAAGAGATTTTATGTTAAATAATCTCAAAAAATGTAAAGCATATTAATAAAAAAACTGATATTTATCGGGGTTTGGTTATTTCCAAATTGGATGCTTATGCCAGTCCAAGGGGAGTGTTGTAAACTTTGTGATATCTCCTAACGGAAAGTTTTTTTCTAAAAGACAATATATTGAATCTTTCCAATCTTTAGCGTGACCTGTAGGCTCTAGTAATCTAGCAATGACAATAATTAGGGCATACAGCCCACCATTTGTATGGTCAGATATTTGTAGTTCTGTAGCAGCATCAGCAGTAAGTACATCCTTAACTTTTCTATTCCAAAGCCTGCCATGATGAGCACAAACATTACGATATTTATTAATTAAGAATAAATGACTGTTTAAGTTTTCCTTATCTATATGAATGTATGGAGATGGTGAACTTGATGATGTCGTACCAATATTGAAACTATCACTTATTAAATGCTTATGTGATGATTTAAGGTGTTTGTAAATTTTTCTTAAAGTGCCGAAACTCACAATTTCAGTTAGCACCCAAAATGGTAGTTTTGGGTGGTCATCATAAGTATCATTATAAGTATTCTTAAAGTGACTAATAAAGTCTTCGCCTTTAGCACGGGATATTTCAGTGTTGATACCTTTCATCAACCCCTGATAGTCGATACCTTTCAAATTTCTACGTGATCGCATGTAGAACAGTGATTGATCATACATAGCGAATGCATCATTGTTGATACCCGGTATATGGTAGGCGACCTGAGTTCTTAGAAATGTTTCTATATCAGTAATTGCTTCAAAAATTAGTTTACGTAATTGATAGTCGAACTCATAAATTTGTATAACTTCTTCAAAAGTATGACCTGATTCGAATTTACCTAACTTTTTAGTACTATCATTTGGATCTCGTTGTCTGAATAAATGCCAATAAGCACTAAGTCGATAATAGTTGTAACTGATTAAACATTTTTTAGCGTAATTTTCATTATGAATGATCAGTCCATTGACTTTAAGTTTTTCAATTTGTTGATCTAATGTTAGATAGCTTTTGTTGTATGGGATCAACAAGGAACTTTTCTCCAGACGAAAAAAAACCGCTTAGTAGGCAATATATCGATAACTCGATATATATATGTCAAGAATGTTGACAGAGGCGAAGCGGTATCTAATTAATATACTAGATAGCATATACTAAATAGTAAAGCATTTTTTCATATATATTTAATATTTAAAAGATTATTTTTAAAAGTAAGTATCTAATAAGGGGTAAAGTGCCATGAAACATCCAGAAATTAAACCATATGATTGGATAAGGGTAGGTAATCGTAACTGCGTTGTTATGAATATTTATCCTAGTAACTCTCCTTTTGGAGTATGTAAAGTTGTATTCAATCCACAAAAACCTACTACTCATGACGTTGATTGGAATGGTCAACAATGGTTTTTCCCTGAACGTCCTGATTTTGGAGGATATGGTAGAGATGGATGTCCATTTGTTCGAAAGCTAAAACAAGGAATATAAATTAAGTGAAATTAATAGGGATAATACCTTGAAAAATAAAATAATAAATAGATATATAGAGTTCCAATACTTTATAAGATGAACAAATGAAAATTGAATTAACAGATAAAGAGCGTTTATTTCTAGCTAATCAGCATGAAATTTTAGGTCATTTAAATACGGATAATTCGGATTATCACTTTAAGTTAGCTGAACAGCTACGAGATGGTCATGAGTGGCTATACTCTCAAAGTTTTGATTACTTCTCTGAAAACTTACCATCGGAAGATGCTGACCTTGTTTTAGATATCCTACAGGTCTATGAACTAATTGGTGATACTTACAGTCGATTATCTGATAAAAGTGGTATTTCAGATACTCAAGTAAAGTTCCCTGGTTTTGATGGGAATAATGAGCCTGAGTTTATGAGTTTTGTTGATGCTCTGGAAAAAGATAATCGCTATGTTGATGTGATCCAAGCAGGCAACAGAAACTCTCATTCAGCTAAAGTTCATGTATATGAACGAATGATTGCTAAATGGCAAGAGCTTGGTAAGCCTTATACTTTAACTAAGGAACAGCTAATCGATATTTTAGAGGCATAATTAAGAGTTCTTAAAATTAATAGAATACACGTTATGTGAAGTTGAAAATTGAGACTATAGCCTTAATTTTTATGTGTTTTTTAAAATTTAAGACCTAGGCTAATGCCTAGGTTTTTTTTTTATTTCGTATAACCGCCATTATGTTAAATGGAAGCAAACGACCTCCAAGAAAATCGGTATAGTATGAATAGTTATTGAGTAGATAAGAGAATTAAGTTAATGAAATACTCAAAAGAAAAAATAGTAAAAGCCCTATTACTTGCTCCTTTACCACTACTTTTTTTCACAGCATTGCTATTTATCATAATGAATCGTGAATATAGTCTATATTCAATTTTTGTGGTTTTTGCAGGGCATGGTCTTGTTTACTTGGCTTATAGTATTTTGACAGTACCTTTTAGCTTTATGGTCTCAATTCTTTTAAATCGTTATAGTATTCTTAATTTGCTAACTATCTGTATTAGCTCTTTAATTATTGCTATGCCATTTTTTGTTCTTTTTGGATGGAGCCATACAGGAGAAGTTTCGAAAGAATGGTGGAAGATGTATACCGACACTTGGACTATCTTTATGGCTCTAATTCCAGGCTTGTCTTATTGGTTATTTTTAACTGATTTTAAAGTTAAAGAATTATTAAAGAAAAAAATAATATATTTCAATATATTAGCTTTTGTTTTGACTTATTTGTCTTTGTTTCATCAGAAATATACATTGATAGACCGGATAGTTGTAGACAAGCTTGGAAAAGTTGAAGTTATAGGAGGAGGATTTCCATTACAGTTTTTAGTAGATGGTGAAATATCTCCAGGCGGTAGTATAGCGCTAGATCCTTTAAATATTATTATAGGAATAGATCAATTCATTTTTTTATATTTTATTCTTGATTATTTATTTTGGCTTATGTGTCTTTTAGTCGGTTATGCGTTTTTTCGAAAGATAAAAGTGAAATTATAATGTCTAAAATATTTATAAAATTAGGAATTTTACTTGTAGGTCTATGTCTACTTCTAATCATTAATTCATACAAACAGAAATTAAATCATGATAAAGAGATGGCAACACAGACAACAATACTTTTCTTTAATTCACTTGCTAAACATGATCTAGAATCAGCAATCAAATATGTTTGGCCAGATGCGCGATTACATGAAGATTTAAAAAGTTCTGAAAGGTTTCTCTCTTTCAAAGACTCAAAAATTTTAGAAGTAGTAAGGATTAATTATGATTCAGCGGAAAGTAGACCTGAGTATTATCAAGAATTTTATAAAATTATTTCAGTGATGGTAAAAGTTAAAGTCGTCCATATAGATGATGCTGGTAGTCCAGTAGGTGACTATATTTTATTTATTACTCTTGTGAAACAATCTCCTCAATCTGATTGGCTAATTACAGAATTTGGTAGTGGGCCTTAAGATAGTAATTATAGAGAAAAGCTAAAATTAACATAATACACGTTATACGAATTCCCAAGGCATGGCTTTTAGTCATGCTTTTTTTATCAAAAGACTATACCTGAATGATAGCGAGCCAAATCGCATACAATATCTATCATTAGACTTAATGCAATAATTAAATGATAGTATTATCATTAATCTAATAGAATTAAGATTAAATGATAGAAATGAATACACGTATTTATCTACGAGCTTCAACTAAAGATCAAGATGCAGAAAGGGCTTTGCAGATTCTTCAGGATCTAAACCAAAACT
>NZ_VOYN01000071.1:0-11995 GCF_013420275.1 Acinetobacter sp. YH01020 | reverse complement strand
TATAGAAATCGTCGTAAACGATTAAACCTGCGGTTTAATTTACTTGCTGGCATATACAATTTAGATTGGGTGAAAGATAAACAATTAAATTGATTGAAAAATGATTTATGAAGGAAGTCTATTATTTTTAATTCTCAATTGAATAAAAATTATAAAAAGGATGTGTAATTTTTTTAATATGGAGGCAAAGGAGAAAAAGGGTGAGCGAACTCACCCTACATATTTCATTTATATTTTATCAGGCACACCAAACAGCTCCTTAAACGCCTGATCAGGGCGTGGCTGCTTCATAAAACTTTCACCGACCAAGAATGCATGAATGTCATGTTCTTGCATCATCGCGACATCAGCAGGTGTTGCAATACCGCTTTCTGTCACAAGTAGGCGAGAAGGCTCAAGTAACTTTTTCAAACGTAATGATGTATTGAGGTCAACATCAAAAGTTTTTAAATTACGGTTATTGACGCCTAGTAGACAGTTGTCAGAAAGACGCATTGCACGCTCAAGTTCTTCTTCGTCATGTACTTCAACCAACACGTCGAGATTGTGCTCAAAAGCAGTTTTCGACATTTCTTCGAGTTGTTGATCAGACAAACAAGCCACGATTAATAAAATACAGTCCGCATGTAAAGCGCGTGCTTCAATTACGCCATAAGGATCAATTAAAAAATCTTTACGCAGCGCAGGTAAGTCACAGTTCTTACGTGCAATCTGAATGTTTTCATCGGCACCTTGGAAAAAATCCACATCGGTGAGAACAGACAAACATGCCGCACCAGCATCTTGATACTGCTGCGCAATTTCAGCAGGGTTAAAGTTTTCACGAATGATGCCTTTCGATGGTGATGCCTTTTTAATTTCAGCAATCACCCCCGGACGTTTAGAGCCGAGGTTTTGTGCAAAACCTCGAACGGGTGTAGCTGCTTGAGCTAGCTCTTCGACATCTTTATAGCTACGTTGTTTAAGACGGGCTGCAAATTCTTCTTTTTTACGTTCAACAATTTTACCCAAAATTGTATTGGTGATATCTACCATGATCTGTGTCCTAATCTTAAGCTTCGTATTCTTTTAAAGTTTTAGTAAATTCAGACAAAATGCCCATTTTCTCTAGTGCTTGACCGCCATAAATAATGTCATGTGCTAATGCAACACCTTGTTTATAGCTTTTGGTTAAGCCTGAAACATAAATGCCTGCGCCTGCATTTAGGGCAATCATATTCGCGGCTTTATCACCGAGTGCAGATTTGTTTTTACCTAAAGCATCTTTGATCAATTTTAGACTTTCAGCAGCACTATCTACAGATAGACCCGTTAAGGTTTGCGACTCGATATCTACGGCTTCCGGCTGAATTTCCCATTCAGTGACTTCGCCATCTTTGAGTTCAGCAACATAAGTACTTGATGCAAGGCTAATTTCATCTAAACCGTCTTTTGAATGCACCACCAAGACATGTTCTGCACCGAGTTGTTTTAAAACTTCAGCCATAGGACGACATAATTCTGTAGAGAAAACACCAATCACAAAACGTTTTACGCCGGCCGGATTCGTAAGCGGGCCAAGTAGGTTGAAAATACTACGGAAGCCCAATTCTTTACGTGGACCAGCAGCATATTTCATGGCTTTATGATGATTAGGTGCAAAGAGGAAACCCACGCCCATTTCACGAATACAGCGTTCAGTTTGCTGCATGTTAAGGTCAAGGTTAATTCCTGCTTGTTCTAAAAGATCAGAAGAGCCTGATTTTGATGAAACACCACGACCACCATGTTTAGCAATAGTTGCACCTGCTGCTGCAATAACAAAACTAGACGCAGTAGAGACGTTAAATAAGTTTTGACCATCACCACCTGTACCAACGATATCCACTAAATGTGGCAAATCACTGACATCGATTTTGATCGCAAACTCACGCATTACACGTGCTGCGGCAGTGATTTCATCAATACTTTCACCTTTTTGGCGTAAGCCCATCATCAGTGCGCCAATTTGCGCATCGGTCGCTTCACCTTGCATGATGGTACGCATCACTTCTTCCATTTGAGGTTGAGTGAGTTCAATATTTTTAGTGATGTTATTTAAAGCTTGTTGAATATTCATAATATTTTTTGCACTCGATTAAGCGTAAATTTCTAAGAAGTTTTTAAAGATTTGATGGCCATGTTCACTAAGAATTGATTCAGGGTGAAACTGCACGCCTTCGACAGGCAATGTCTTATGTTTAACGCCCATGATTTCTTCCATCGTGCCATCTTCTTCATTGGTCCAGCAGGTCACTTCTAAACATTCTGGCAAAGTCGCTTGATCAATTACCAAAGAGTGATAGCGAGTAGCGGCAAATGGAGAAGGGAGGTTGCTGAAAATGCCTTGATCGCTGTGATACATGTCAGATAAACGACCGTGCATCACTTTTTTAGCGCGAATAATATCGCCGCCAAAAGCTTGTCCTATGGCTTGGTGGCCTAAACACACCCCCAGTAAAGGAATTTTTCCCGCAAAGTGTTGAATCGCAGGAATTGAAATACCTGCTTCACTTGGCGAACAAGGGCCAGGACCAATGACTAAATACTTCGGTTGCCATCGCTCGATATCTTCCAATGTCACGGCATCGTTACGTACAACTTTTACTTCCTGATTTAACTCGCCAAAATATTGGACGATGTTGTAGGTAAAAGAGTCATAATTGTCGATCATCAAAAGCATGAGCGTATTAACCTTTGAAATTTATGCACTTAACTGTGCTTAGAATAGTCCGAAATGATTCTAAATAGTTGTATATTGACCCAAATATCGTGTGGATATTTTAAATAGAAAAATAGTGAAATATTTAGAATGCAGCCAATCATAGCAAATATTATTCAATTTCTGCTGAACAATTTCGCCAAAGTTCATCGCAACTGAAATCATTTCAGCAAATTATCGACTTATAAATTTAGGATTTAAGTTGAACAAAGCAATAGGCTGAATTTAAGTGTTTAAAATGTGTTCAATTGATATTTTAAAAAGATCTGCTTACTGTCGTTAAAAATAGCAATTCAGGCTCTAGATGGAAAAATATGAACCGTTTTGAAGCAAAATCACCAAAATGGAGCACAATTAATGTAAAGGTAAATTGATTAAAATTAAAACAAAATGGTTAAATTGACGTCGAAAAATGGGTACTTAACGGGCTCAAGAAATCTAAATATCGATTATGAATATAGTGATTACGCTGATTTTTTTCCATCTATAACTAGCTAAACCATTAGTTTCTCTCGTATTTAAATTCGATCTTAAAGCTTTGATAAAATCTCAATGATTTTATCGTTAAAAGCGATTAATCATTTTGGTGCATACTAGTGCAAAACCAAGTTGCACTATTTTGATACACCTGCGAGAAGTTTTTAAACAAAAGTGATGAAGAGAGGCTGAATATGGTGCATTTACTGTTACACACAGTATAATAGTCGAAAAGCAAGGAGTTAAAATCCTCTATTCTGATAAGGAATTCAATATTTTAGCTTGGCTTTTAAAAGTTGGTACGGTAATTGCTTAATAACTACCAACTACTAACACGCACTTCATTGTGCACAAAAAAATCATCGGAGCAAAATGAGCATGGCGAACAAGGTCCTTCAACTCATCCAAGAAAGTGGCGCAAAATGGGTCGATTTTCGCTTTACTGATACTAAGGGTAAAGAACAACACGTAACTTACCCAGCAGATTCAATCGACGAAGATACGTTTGAAGATGGCAAAATGTTTGATGGTTCTTCAATTGCTGGTTGGAAAGGCATTGAAGCATCTGACATGATCTTACGTCCAGATGCAGAAACTTGTTTTATCGACCCGTTCTTTGCAGAAGCTACAGTTGTTGTGACTTGTGATGTTATCGAACCTTCAACTGGTCAAGGTTATGAACGTGACCCACGCTCTATTGCTCGCCGTGCGGAAGAATACCTAAAATCAACTGGTATCGGTGATACTGCTTATTTTGGTCCAGAACCAGAATTCTTCGTATTTGACGAAGTAAAATGGGACATCGATATGTCTGGCGCGCGCCACACATTAATCGCTGAAGAAGCTGCTTGGTCTACTGGTAAAGATTACGAAGCGGGTAACTCTGGTCACCGTCCACGTGTGAAAGGTGGTTACTTCCCAGTTCCTCCTGTTGATTCTTCACAAGATATGCGTGCAGATATGTGTGCAAAAATCGAAGACATCATGGGCCCAGGTCGTGTAGAAGTACATCACCATGAAGTTGCATCTTGCCAGCTTGAAATCGGTGTAAGCTTCAACACTATGGTTCGTAAAGCGGACGAAGTTCAACAGTTCAAATATGCTGTTTGGAACGTTGCTCACCAATATGCTAAAACTGCTACGTTTATGCCTAAACCAATGGTTGGCGATAACGGTTCTGGTATGCACGTTCACATGTCAATCTCTAAAGACGGCAAGAATTTGTTTGCTGGTGATGAATACGCTGGTCTTTCAGAAATGGCGTTGTACTTCATTGGCGGTGTGATCAAACACGCTCGTTCATTGAACGCAATTACAAACCCATCGACTAACTCGTACAAACGTTTAGTTCCACATTTTGAAGCACCGATTATGCTTGCTTACTCAGCACGTAACCGTTCAGCTTCTATCCGTATTCCTTACGTTTCTAGCCCTAAAGGCAAACGTATCGAAGCACGTTTCCCAGATCCAATGATGAACCCGTACTTAGGTTTCGCTGCACTTCTTATGGCTGGTCTTGACGGTATCCAAAACAAGATCCACCCAGGTGAAGCTGCTGACAAGAACTTGTATGACCTTCCTCCTGAAGAAGAAGCTAAAATCCCTACAGTGGCTCATAGCTTAGATATGGCGCTTGAAGCTCTTGCAGCTGACCATGATTACCTTCTTAAAGGTGGCGTGTTCACTAAAGAAATGCTTGATGCCTACATCGAACTTAAAACTGAAGAAGTTCGTCGTCTTAACACGACAACTCACCCAGTTGAATTCGACATGTACTACAGCTTGTAATTCGGTACAGAATTTCACTGTAAAAAGACCCGCCTTGTGCGGGTTTTTTTATGAGATGGGTTAAGATAATGCAAAGATTTGAATGAATATCTAAACATGGCAAAACCACGTAAAAAACATACCGGTTTTTTTCCTTGGATTGATCCAGCGGATCAAGCAAAGGGATTTAAACTCAACTTCTCAGAAGTGACTTATTTGGAAGTAGGGCGGACCGTTGAAGGTTATAAGCAGGCTGAATTTGTCGAACTGAAAAACCCAGAGCTAGCATTGGAATTTGATTACCCAGAAAGTTTTTATATTACGACCGAAGGGTTGGTTCTGATTAAAACGCCGCAAGGCAAGTTTGAAGCCATTGCCAAGACAGATAACTTTTAATTCAACACTAAAAAAAATGAACTGAAAAAATGACCTGCAATATTGCAGGTCATTTTTTATTGAATATCCAGTAATTCACCAACCGTCATTGCAAACCATGCTGTTTTAGATTATCGATTTCATAAGGCGCATCTTCGGCGGGGTAGCGTAAGTTTTCGAATCCTTTTGTTTTGGCAATCGACCAAATCACACTTTCACCCGCAGGGATGTTTTGGCTGCGCTGTGAATATAGTGGGTATTGTAGGGCGTCTGCTGCTGAAATAAAAGTCCAGCCATGTTGCTGAAAGGCGGTAAGGAGATCTTTTAAAAATGCGGCATTAATAGCATTCACATGTAAAAGTAAAACATGCTGTGGTGAACGATTTATGGTGAGCTGGGCAAGTTGGTCATAATAATCTGCTCGGTGAAGCAGGTGAGCAATATACGCTTGTTTTAGGGGGTCTAATTTGTCCTGATCTTGCTGTTTGGCATAGTCGAGATATTTTTGGTTATAAAACCAGTCACTGGCATCTATACTCACACCGCCAATGCGGTATTGATGCTGCTCTAACCACTGATAGACAGCATCACGTTTTTCAGCGCTATTACCTTCTTTTAAAAATGGATAACGATAGATACGTGTGTAATTCGGCAGCGTTTTTAACACGGTATCTGCCTGTTCAATGCTTTTTTATATAATCTTTTGCGGATACATTTTCTTTATTCAGATTTTGGTGCAATGCGCTGTGATTGCCAATCAGATGGCCGGATTGTCCCCACGCTTGAATCAGTTGCTTGCCTTGATAATCACCAATTTTAATCAGGCTCGGAAAAACAATAGTTTTGATTTGTTGATCATGCAGATGCTTTAAGTTGATCATGCAGATGCTTTAAAATTTGGGCATTGATTTGTTCCGCTTGCGCATTAAACGCTGGATTGACCCCATCATCAAAACTCAGTGCAATAGATTTTCCTTGAGCCGTGATATTGGCACATAGTAAAACGAAAAAAATAAAAACATATAGCGGGTTATATGGAAACATTATGTTGGTGTAATTCAGTTGTTATCCACGACATCATACTGTGTATGTGAGTTTTGTGTTGATTGCAAATGTAATGAAGTACTTAAGCAGTTTGGGTTTTGCTCATTTTACTGAAAACAAGCTATGGGTCATGAAAAACGATGTTGAGTTGGTTACACTAAGGATTCGCTATACTCAGCAAATGCTTATAAGGGAAATGAAATATGCAGCGTCAAGCATGCGAAATGCGGGATAAAAGAATGTCTCCTGAATTAAGAACATGGTTGTATGCTTCGGGTTCATTAACCCAACAATTAACAGATTTTGCCCAAGGCGTATTTAAAGTTGAGCCGAGTATTGAGCAATTTCAGCGCATGACGCTTCAAGATGCACAGTGGCTGCAAATGCCAATACAGCACACAGCTTGGGTACGTGAAAGTTATTTATATGGCTGTGAAGCTGAGCCGTGGGTCAAGGCAAAAAGTATATTTCCAATCCTTAGCATACAAGGGCGTGCGCGGATTTTTCAGCATATTGGTAAGAAACCCATCGGACATTTTTTATTTCAGCGTACCAATCCGAAGTGCGAGCGGCGTGTATTGTGGCTAGACGATGGTTGGACACGTCAGAGCTGTTATACTTGGCATGGTTGTAAATTTATTGTTCAGGAAACTTTTTTAGCGAGTTTTGAACAATATTTGCAGAAATAACATTACCAGATGAAGGACAGTCATGGCCGTGGTGCAACAGATTACTTGGCAGCAGCGTTTAGAAGCTTATTACTATTTATGTCGCTTCGATAAGCCAATTGGCACGGAACTGGTTTTTTGGCCAACCATGTGGGCACTGTGGATTGCCAATCAAGGAACACCGCAATTCAGTATTTTGATTCCCATGATTTTGGGTACCATTTTTATGCGTGCAGCAGGTTGTGCGATTAATGACTTTGCTGACCGTAAAGTCGATGGTGCTGTGGAAAGAACCAAACATCGTCCTTTAGCCACTGGGGTGATTAGTGCTAAAGAAGCCATATATGTGTTCTTGATCTTGGTGCTTGCTAGCGCATGTATGTTGTTCTTTTTACCGATAGAAACTTTTTATTGGTCCTTTGGGGCATTGTTTTTAGCGTTCATTTATCCCTTTATGAAACGCTACACGCATCTGCCACAAGTATTTTTAGGCGCGGCATTTTCATGGTCGATTCCTATGGCTTACACCGCAGTAGGGCAAACACCTGATTTAACGTGTTGGTTATTGTACTTTGGTAATTTGGCGTGGACCGTTGCGTATGATACACAATATGCCATTACTGACCGTGAATATGATTTGAAAATTGGCGTGAAATCGACTGCGATTTTATTTGGTAAATACGATATTGAAATTATTTCATTATTGCAGGTGCTTAGTATTGTACTAATTGGTTCTGCACTGTATTTAGAAGATCTCTTGATGCCATTCGGTTTGGTCGCGTTGTTGGCTGTGGCTGCCGATTTTATTTACCAGTGGACTAAAACCAAAGGCCGTGATCCGCAGTTATGTTTTTGGGCGTTTCGCCATAACCGTTGGGTAGGGCTTATGATTTTTATTGGAATTTTTATGGCATTGGTTCTTTAATGTCATTGATCTGAAAATGTTTAAAATGAACTAAAGCATCCTATTCGGGTGCTTTTTTTTATGCATTAATAAAAAGGCATGTAGTTTCATGCTTAAAGAATAATGATTAAAAAGGATATTTTATGAAACGTTCAAAAATAGCATTAGCTCTGACAGTTGCAGTTTCTATGCTGTCTTTAACCGCGTGTAATGACGATGATAATGACTCATCATCTTCGAATCAAAAATCAACATTTGTGTCTGAAGCAAATTATGCTTTAGATACTGTAGACAATACATCGTCCATTAAAGTCATGACGTATAACATGACCAATGTGCAGGGGAAAGCAGCAACAGCAACAGCCTTAGTATTATTTCCAAAAGCTACACAACCTAAAGATGGGTATCGTGTTGTGGTATGGGAGCATGGAACAGTCGGGGCTGGAGATGAATGTGCGCCAAGTAAAAATCTAATTCATCCACGTTTTAAAATTCTAGCTAATACGCTTATGGCGGCAGGTTATGTAATTGTGGCACCAGACTATGAAGGTTTAGGTACGAAGGGGGTGCATCCATACCTCAATTTATCGAGTGCGGCAAATTCGGCACTTACTGCGGTTAAAGCGGCAAAAGAACATTATGGTAAGCAACTCAATGGTCAGTGGATGTCGATCGGTCAATCGCAAGGTGGTCATGCATCCTTAGGGACGGCGGAATTTGCAAATACGGATGCAAACTATAAAGGGGCAGTGGCAGCCGCACCTGCATCGAGTTTGGGGACGATTATTAAGATCTATCTTGATCCAAAACTAAATGTTGATGCAAACGGTCAACCTAAACCCCATGGATTGAATAGATTGGATGAACAGTTGGCACAAGTGCGTTATGCACTTAGTTTGGGGCAGCTTTCTGAGGTTCAAGCACAGGCGTTAATTGATCAAATTGCAGATGGCTATGCTGAGCTTTTGGCATATGCTGCATTGACCAGTTCGGGTATTAAAGCCTATGAGCCAAATTATGATTTAAAAAATATCTTTACTGCTGATGCTGGTGTTATTGCAGAAAAAGCCTATGGACGTACAGGGGATGACGGTGCATGTTTAAGTTATGCTGATCCAAATGGCGCAAATGGTTTGCAAGAACAGTTTAAAGCAGCTGTGATTGAATTCTTAAAAGATCCAACGCATACGGTTTCACAGTACGGAATTGATTTGAATAAAATCGATACCGATCCTGTCGTTCAGAAATTTTTAAATGATAATCAGCCAGCGACAAATGCTACTGCTGCCAAAGTAATTAAAGCGCCTGTGTATATTATTCAAGGTGCAAATGATCAGGCAGTTATTCCTGTGGTTACGCAAGCGCTATTTGCAAATATGAAAACACAAGCGAAGAAGTATTTCCCAGATGCAAATTATGCTGAAGGTTATCAATTAGACGTTGTGCCAAATGCAAGTCATACACAGGCAATTATCTGTAGAAATGCGCAAGCGGTCGAATTTATTCAAGCTAAAATGTCTGCAGGTACAGGTATTGTCTTAACCAATGAGCAAAAAGATGCAAGCCAAAGTCCACATTGTAAGGGGGTAGCTGCTTCAAGCTAAGTTTTTTCAATAATAAAAAAAGGAGCATGTCTCCTTTTTTTTGCATATTGGATTATTAATCATTCAATCCGTGAAAATGAGGGGGTACAGTTAGTTCGAGCAAAGAATGTTATGAAGACTTGAGCGAATTTTGTTTTTTGCTATATTGGGCGTCGAATTATTTATGTAAATGAAAGAATAGTTATGTCTGAAGTAAAGCCAAAACCCAATACCAAAAAGATGATCACTCTGATGGCACTTGGGCTATTGATTCCTATATTTTTGGTCAGTATGGCTTTTCTTGCAGTCAATAGTGATGCCAAAAACCAAGAAAAATATAAGCAACAACAAGCTGAAATGATTGAGCGCATTAAAGCTAAAGAAGCCCAAGATGAGGCTTTGGCTGCTGAGGCTGACCAAGCAGTATCAGAAGTGCTGGCTGCTCAAGAGTCAAATGCTCAATAAAATTCTGTTTACATTATCGATGTGAATGCAATGCGCATTCACTCAATGTTTGATTTTGATTTACGTATTTTACAACTATTTATTTATATCATGCCTGAGCGTGTGAACTGTTGGAATACTGGTGTAGCGGATTACACGGTAGCCCGCTTCTTCAAGCATTGCATCACGTTCAGCATCTTCTTGCTCTTTGCCTATATGACTAGGGTCATCCAGTTCGATAATCACAAGCACATTATAAGTTTGGTCAAGTATGACAAAATCAGTGACTTTTCGATTAAATCTATTCCTAATTTTATAATTTTGATTGGTGATCAGTGCGCTAAAAGCCACTTGGGCTAAAATGTGGTAGTTCGGAAATGCTTCATTTAAACGATGAAACATCTTACTTTCAAAGGCAGTGATTACACGACGTGGGAAAAACTTTTGTTTGCTTCTAAACAGTCTCGGAAAGACTAAGCAGACAAGTGCAAAAGTTGCCAAGCAACCAATAATAAAAAATATGAACTGACTGAGATCTGGCACGGAATAAACTACATATATGAAAAAAGCCCACGTCATGATGCGTGGGCTTTTTAGAATTTGGCTCTCCAACCTGGGCTCGAACCAGGGACCTGCGGATTAACAGTCCGTCGCTCTACCGACTGAGCTATTGGAGAATCTGCACGCATTCTATGGGGCAAATGCAGTGAGGTCAAGTCAGAATTGCAAAAAATAAGGAAATTTAGGCTGAATGTATTAAATATAAACACCTTTAATATAAAGCGTTTTTAAAACTTAAGCTTTGACAATTCTTTCTAATATGGAAGGAGAGGTAGGTGAATAGCTTTGGTCATTGAGCAAGTTATTCTTATCTTAAAAATAAAAGTCAGAGCATAAAAAAAGCCCACAATATAATGCGTGGGCTTTTAGAATTTGGCTCTCCAACCTGGGCTCGAACCAGGGACCTGCGGATTAACAGTCCGTCGCTCTACCGACTGAGCTATTGGAGAATCTGAAACGGATTCTAAAGATGTATGGCAGGGTGGTCAAGCCTGATTTAAATAAAATACAGAAAAATCAAATTAAGTGTTTTAAAAATAGCCGAATCAGACAAGTTAGTACTTATACGGATACTTTTAGGAAAGCATAAACAAAAAAGTAGGTATGCTTTGCTTAAACAACAGGCAATAAAAAACCCACTTCGTAATGAGTGGGTTTTTTAGAATCTGGCTCTTCCACCTGGGCTCGAACCAGGGACCTGCGGATTAACAGTCCGTCGCTCTACCGACTGAGCTATGGAAGAATAGATGGCTCTCCAACCTGGGCTCGAACCAGGGACCTGCGGATTAACAGTCCGTCGCTCTACCGACTGAGCTATTGGAGAATCTGATGCGCATTTTAGGGATGAATTTTAAAGTGGTCAAGCAGATTTGATGAAATGACTATTTGAATGTTTTTTTATTGTTCAAGTCTAGAAATTTTTTCTTAAATAGTGGTTATTTTTGAAGTTTTTTATATCATCTAGGTTGCTGATTTGCTTTATCGTCAAATTTTGTAGATTTAAATTTTTAAGCGTAGTTATGCGTTTCTCTTGATCTAAAGGAATTATAATTTGGAATAATAAATATATTTCTAAAATTTGATGGTTTGCGAAGGTATCTAAATGAAATTTAGAAAAAGACATAACAGGTTTAATGGTGTTTTGGTATAGATTAAAAAGATTTTGATTGTGTTTGAATACAATCCTTAATAAATATTCATTACCGACAGGTAATAGTTTGTAGTGACTTTTTGTGTTGTTAATGGATATGCTTTCTATTTGATCATAGTTAAACTGAATTTTCATTATATAAAGTTGAATTATACAATAGACTTCCGTCATAAATCAAAAAACGTACAATTTATTTGATCTTAAATTAATCAGCAAAATTATTTAATTCGAGGGATAATCCTTGGATGAAATTCAAAGATATTCAAAAATTATCAGACGTTA
>NZ_VOYN01000070.1:0-12368 GCF_013420275.1 Acinetobacter sp. YH01020 | reverse complement strand
CAAGTAACTTGGACCAGTGTTGATCATTTAGCATTGTTCGAGGCATAGCGAGTGTAAAATTGGGTTTGGCGATTTAATTTTACTATCTCGCTATTTTTTTAATCAACAAATGTCAACAGACCCTAATAAAAACTTTAAAAAATAAAAAATTTACGATATAAATAAAAATCGGTTATAGATAAATTCAAACTTATTCATAACCGAACAATTTAAATTCCATTATGACAATGCAAAGTTTTTTTTAATACATATCAATACGGTTAAATAAAACAACTGCTTAAAACTTTACACATTCTAAAGAAGCTAATCTGTTTACAGTCGCTGGTCCAACAGCACTTACCATAGATATTGCGCATATATTTGCGCGCCCATACGTTTTGCTTGGTTGGTATTGAATGAATCTGCTATGTATTTAAAACCAAAGTTTTCATGTTTGACGGAAAGGCCAAACGAATTGGTTTGGGGTTCAAAATGGATTCCCCACATTAGCCCTGTATTCCAATATGCATTGAGCTGCCAAAGACTTATATACTCATTTGAGATTGAACTGAGTCCTAAACTCCAAGCCTGCTCTGAGTCATAATTTAAATCTGTATAAATTTTAAATGGCAGCTTTTGCGCATAGGTCTTATCTTTATCAAACTCTCCCTGAATATCAAACCGTGGACGCTTATCTTGATCATAGCTGATGTTATATCGTGTGTATGGAGCATCTTGCCAATATAAATATGCCAATGCATCCTGAATATTAATTTTTAAATTCCAATTTTTTGCAATAGCACCTCTTAAAGTTGCATCTAGGGCATAGCCATACCCGCTATGCGCCTGCTCATTCCAGCCCATTTTATCTTCTTTCAAAGCAGGATGATCATAACTGTAATCTATGCTCCCATTCAGCCATTTGACGCGGTCCATAAGCTCTTGCTGATCTGTCGTTACCCCTAGCGCATTAATATGACCATCAATATAATGACGCCCAATTAACGCGGTTATACCCGTTTCTAAATTCCAATTCGAACTAATGGGCCATGTATAGGCAGCCCGAGACCCAACAGTATCAATATGCTGTGCTTCAAGCCTCAAGTCATACGTTGAGTTTGCATCGATAGGCAGTTCATTCTGTATTTGATAATAAAGCTTTGCTGTATCCTCACTGAAATTGAGCGCATAGTCATATCGCCAGATCCAGCTAAAATCCCAATTACCCTGCTTTACGCCCAATTGCATTAAACCATGAGCAAATGCATTTTTTCCTGATTTAAACTTAGAATCATCCCAATCATCTGTAAATGCATGAATCGCTAACGGTTCACTATAAACATCTGCTTGCACTTGATAATAGATAGCCTCTTGTGCATAGCTATAAAACGGGAGCGATAATCCCAATAATACTAATTTTTTTTTCAACATAGAAAAAAGGGGGAACATCGTTACCCCCTCTCCTTAATTCATTATTATGGTGTAATCATTAGCACAGTGTTATCGGTAAATTTCGCAGAATAAATGCTATTCGATACTCTATTGATCGTACCGTAGCTAACAGTACCGACTTTAATATCAGCAGAACTGAATTGATCTAAATCTGGAATTTCTACAAATGCACCATTCGCATGAGATACTCTTGACCAGATAATTGGAGATTGCGCGATCAGATTGTCAGTTTTTACATCTATATTTAATGTATTTTGATCAACTGTAACTTTAAGATTTGCTATCCCTTTTTGGTAATCATTCCTTTTAGCGTTAAGCAGTAAACTGAATGGCTTCACAGCAGCCCCCCCACCTTTTACGTTACCAGAGAGATTAACTGTCAAATCTGCATTAATAAATGCAGCCGCAGATTCGCCTTGGGTAATATCAAAGGTTTTAGTCAGATCATTTTTTAGCTTAATATTTGCATCTAAGCCTAAGTTTTCTGCTCCGCTTAAAGCTTCACCTTTCAAAATAATTTCATATGGAATAATTTGATTAAATGTTTCAGTACCATTTTTGAATTTAACTCGAGCAGCTTTGCTTGAAAGTTCAGTTAAATTCAGCTTCGCGTTTTGAGTTGTTAACAAAACATTTAAAAATTTAAATTGTGCCGTAACCGGAGCATTTTCACTTTCTGAGTCTTCCAGCTTGATAGCTGTATCATAAACAACTTGAGCGGTACTGTTGCTATTAAACCCTAAGCTTGATTCTAATCCATCCGCATTTTTAGCTGTGATTTTACCGCCTGAAACTATTTTAAAATCATGCTGTTTTGCAGATGCTGTGAATGGCGCATCCAACTTTAAATTGCTTACAGTAATCAAAACCGCATCGCTAAAAACATCTTTTCCAGTAAAAGTACTGCTATCCCAAATATAGTCCATCCAATATTTAGCCGATACACTTCCATTAACAGAAACTGAAGTCGGTGTTACGCTGATTTTAAGACCATTTTTGCTCAAAATATAATCTGGATAATATATCCCCCCATAGGTCGCATCATCCTCTAAAAGTGCCTCTAATTCTGCAGCGGTATAGTCTTTTGTGGAACCTTGAGCATCTTTCTGCGCCAATGAAGCTAAAGTAATGATGAGATCAGAAGCATTACTAATATCATTTCCTGCATTACTTACAGCATCAAATGCAGGCTCATACTGAGACTGCAAACCTTTAAAACTGTCAAAATAGGCAATAATATTGTTCGTAGTTTTGATTAATACTTTAGCTTTCTCTAAATCTGTTGCTGGATTTGATGGGTTAGCTGTTTCCCCATTTGAACCGCCATTATCTGAAGTCCCACCGCTACTAGAAGACCCGCCGCCACCACCGCCACATGCAGTTAAAATTACAGAACAGCTTATTGCTAATAAGGTTTTTTTTAAAATCATTATGTTTTTCCCTCTTAAAAATACAAATAAAAAAGCCTTTAAAAATTAAAGGCTTTTAAAAAAAGATTCAAGAACAAAAAGTAACATTAATCCTCTGGATATTCAAAACGGTAGCCAACGCCATACACAGCTTGAATCCACTCATGGCGGTTGCCAGTTTCAGCAGCATCCGAAATTTTACGGCGCAGGTTTTTAATGTGACTGTCAATGACACGGTCAGCCACCTCAAAACTGTCTGGGTTGATATGATCTAGCAATTGCGCACGTGAATATACCTGCCCCACATGCTCCAAGAACAACTCTAGTAAACGGAACTCCGTTGGCGTTAAGCTCAGCGCTTTTTGTTGATACCAAATGCGCTGCTGTGCTTTGTCCATACGGAATAAATCATTGACTTCGGGTTCTGCTTTTCGTTCTAAACGGCGTAATACCGCTTGCACACGTGCCACCAACTCTTTCGGACTAAACGGTTTGCAGACATAATCGTCAGCACCCATATTGAGCCCCAATACACGGTCAATTTCTTCAGTACGTGCAGTCACCATAATAATTGGCAAATCAGACTGCTCACGCACCTTGCGGCAAATGGTTAAGCCATCCATACGAGGCACCATCAGGTCTAAAATCATCAGACTCGGTTTACGTTGTGTGAAGCTTTCATAGGCTTCTTGCCCATCATGAAACATGCTGACTTCAAAGCCTGCAGCCTCTAGATAATCACGCACTAGCTGTGCAAGTTCCACTTCATCTTCAACCAACATGATATGTTTCATGCATGCTTCCTTTTAATGTTTCATCTGTTTGGGAAATGTCAATTTGCAACGCAAACCGCCCAATGGAGAATGATCAAAACTCAATTCTCCGCCCAATGCTCTAGCTATTTTTACGGATAACGCCAATCCTAATCCTGTACCACCGGTTGCACGCGTGCGCGAATCATCCACGCGATAGAAACGCTCACCTAAACGTGCCAACTGTTCATCAGTTAAACCAAATGGGCTGTCATCGACATACACGGTCCACTGGGTTTCATCCTGCTCAGTATGTACATGCACTTCACCACCAGCTTCCGTATAACGAATACTGTTGCCCAATAAGTTGACCATAATCTGTTTAAAACGGTCTATATCTAATTGTAATGAAGTCCCTTCGCCCGTTGCGGTAATTTTCAAATCTGCTTGCTCAAACTTCGGCTTAAAGCTTTCAACTTCTTGCATCACTACATCCCACGGATTGAGCGTGGTCAAATAACAATTCAACTGCTGTGCATCGGCTTGCGCCAAATCCGCCAAATCTTTGGTCAATTTTTTCAAACTACTCACTTGATTGAGCATTGAGGCAAAATGCTCTGGCGTTGGCTTACGAATACCGTCCTGCATCGCCTCAATTTGAGCCTGCAACACCGCCAATGGCGTTTTTAATTCATGTGAAGTATCGGCAACCCATTGACGACGTGACGTTTCATGCTGATCGAGAATCACGGCCAACTGGTTCAATTCATTTGATAAATCGCCGAGTTCATCATTACGGTTCACCGCGACTTGATGTTGATAATTGCACTTGGTTAACTCACGTGTCCCCATTAACAAACGCTGAATCGGTTTTTTAAAGTAGGTCGCCAATAACAGTGCAGCAATTAAACTCGCAATAAAACTAAGCACATAAACCAATAATAAATAACGTTTTTGCTTACTAAAAAAGTTAATACTGATCGCATCATCTTGCTCGAGTACAGGTTTGAGTCCTAGATACCCCACGATTTGATTATTCACCATAATCGGACGATAAGAAATCTGTTCATCTGTCGGTTCACCCACGACAAATTGGCGCTGTGCATCATATAAAGATAAACGCGAACTCAAGCCCAAGCGGTCAGGCATTTGGATAAACTGTTTTTTACCACCATTGTTGGTATTGTTTTGAGATGATTGACCTGTATCTTTATCTTTATCTTTTTCATCCGCGTTCGCTTCTTTGGGGCGGAACACATTTTGATTCGCGCTTAAAGGAAATTTTAAACCTTCAAAGGGTTGAAACTCAGACGGTAAATTTTGTTCCAGCCATTTCAGCTCTTCAGTTTTTTGTTCCGCCGTTTGCTGCGGTGTCGCCAACATCGACGTTGCATTCAAACTATGATCTTGGAAATAGCGCTGCTGCAATGCAATGTCATATTGACGACGTAGCCACCACCGAGAGAGACGATCATAGTCATCGGGTGCTGCCTGCCCTTCAATTTGCAAAATCTGCGCCTGAATCGCATTACCCCAATCATGATAAACCGTATACACATCGGCTAAATTTTCAATGACATGGTCAAGCTTTTGCATCTCGACATCGGCTACATATTTAGTGAAATTACGCTGCATATTCCAATGCAACACGCCAAGACTTACCGTTGTGATGACGAGCGTCGTCAACAGCACAGTCAGAAACAAGCGTAGGGCAATCGGGATACGACGTATTTTCAAAAGAGAACTCTCATTTTTCTTCTATATTCATTATTGTAGCGAACACGCAACTAAAAAACTCTCCATTGTTTCTACATCTTTATTATTTAATCTTTAACCATCGAAAAAAATATCTAATCTGGTGGGGTATAGACTATGAAACAAATGACCAAAATGGCTTTAATCGGTGCAAGCGTATTGAGCATGGGTGCATTGACGGCTTGTCAATCAACAACCGCACCAAAAGATAACGATCATGGCCGTATGATGAAACAACATCATAGTGATCAAGATCGTCGTATGTCACCTGAGCAACGTGAACATTTCAAACAAATGCGTGCAGAGCAACGTCAAGTGTTTGCAGAGATGCAAAAAGCCTGTGATGGCAAGACTACAGGTTTAACAGTTCAAGTAAAAGCTGGCGATAAAAGCATTGATGGTACATGTACCATGGTGTTCAACGCAGACCGTCAAGACATGAAAAAAGCACGTGGTGAACACAAACCAATGCGCGGTGAACATCGTCCAATGCATGGCGACATGCGTGGTCAGATGCAACGCGGTGAGCCACTGACTGATGCAAAACGTGCAGAGCTGACTAAACAATTTGATCAGCGTTTAGCAGAACGCCAAGCGAAGCAACAAGCGATTATGAAAGCATGCCAAGGCAAGACTGATGGTAGCACGGTTGCGATTAAAGTTGGCGAACAGCAAATCAATGGTAAATGTGAAGTTCGCTTCCAACCTAAAGCCCCTGTTGCCCCGACGCCAGCACCAGTAAAATAAGTCAAAGTTAGCTCGCAATATCATTGAGTATAAAAAGGCACTCCCATGAGTGCCTTTTTTATTGGACATATCTTTTTACGCTTTTTGACTATTTGTGTCATTCATTTTCAGCCAAAAGTGTTTACACTCAATGCACTTAGCATTTTCAAGGGATATTTCTTTGACTTTACAGTCACCAACAAATCGCCCTGAAATGCTTGTACCCAATAAGAAGATGTTGCACGATTAGAACCATTCCAATACGTGTCATTGAAGACACGTTCAAATGTTTATTTAGGATTACTAACGCTGGTAGAAACCAGTATTGAGGAAAACGATATGCCACAATACAAAGCGCCCTTACGTGATATGCAATTTGTTCTGCATGAACTTTTAAAAGCAGAAGATCACTATGCACAATTGCCTGCATTTTCTGATACCGTAAGCCGTGAGTTGGTTGACCAATATCTAGAAGCTGCTGCTGACTTCTGTGAAAATGAACTTTCTCCTCTTAACCAAGTCGGCGACCGTGAAGGTTGTACTTGGAATGATGGCGTTGTAACAACACCAACTGGTTTTAAAGAAGCGTATCAAAAATATATCGAACTCGGTTTCCCATCTTTGTCTGCTGAAGAACAGTATGGCGGTCAAGGTCTACCTGTTTCACTAGGTAACATCATTTCAGAAATGGTGGGTACATCGAACTGGGCTTGGGGTATGTATCCAGGTCTATCTCATGGTGCTGTACGTACTTTAGAACATCACGGTTCTCAAGAACAAAAAGACACTTACCTGCCTAAACTTGTTTCAGGTGAATGGACAGGTACGATGTGCTTAACAGAATCTCATGCAGGTTCTGACTTAGGTATTATCCGTTCTAAAGCTGAACCACAAGCAGACGGTAGCTACGCAATCTCTGGCGAGAAAATCTTTATCTCTGCTGGTGAACACGACATGGCTGAAAACATCATCCATATCGTCCTTGCTCGTCTACCAGGTGCACCAAAAGGCACGAAAGGTATTTCATTATTCATCGTACCTAAATTCAATGTAAATGCTGATGGCTCAATTGGTGAGCGCAATGCTGTACGTTGTGGTTCGATTGAACACAAAATGGGTATCCATGGTAACGCGACTTGTGTCATCAACTTTGATAACGCAAAAGGTTTCTTGATTGGCCCTGAAAACCGCGGTCTAAACTGCATGTTCACATTCATGAACACTGCACGTATCGGTACTGCTGTACAAGGTCTTTCAGCTTCTGAAGGGGCTTTCCAAGGTGCGCTTGCTTATGCAAAAGACCGTTTGGCAATGCGTTCACTTTCAGGCCCTAAAGCTCCTGAAAAAGAAGCAGATCCAATTATCGTTCACCCTGCTGTACGCAACATGCTGATGACGCAAAAATCATTTGCTGAAGCTGGCCGTGCTTTGGTTTACTTATTGTCTTTCCATGCCGATATCGTGGAACAAGGTGCAACTGAAGAAGAACGTAAATTCTCTGACAACATCTTGTCTCTATTAACACCAATTGCTAAAGCATTCTTAACTGAAACAGGTTCTGAATCTGCGAAGCACGGTGTTCAAGTATTCGGCGGTCATGGTTTCATTTCAGAACACGGTATGGAGCAAATCGTACGTGATACACGTATCTCTTGCTTATACGAAGGTACGACTGAAATTCAAGCGATTGACTTGTTAGGCCGTAAAGTATTGGGTACTCAAGGTGCAATGTTGAAAGACTTCACCAAGATCATCCATAAATTTGTTGAAGCCAACAAAGACAACGCTGCTATGAAAGAATTTGTTGAGCCGCTTGCTGCGCTAAACAAAGAATGGGGCGACCTAACTATGCAGATTGGTATGAAAGCAATGCAAAACCCAGAAGAAGTGGGTGCTGCTGCGGTCGATTACCTGTACTTCTCTGGTTATGTAACGCTTGCTTACCTATGGGCTCGTATGGCGTTAGTTGCACAAGAAACTTTAGCTGCAGGAACAACAGATGTTGATTTCTACAATGCGAAAGTAACGACTGCTCGCTTCTACTTCAAGAAAATCTTACCGCGCGTTCGCTCTCATGTAGAAGTGATCGCAGGTGGCCTAGATCCTCTTATGGCATTGGATGCAGAACACTTTGCATTCTAATGTGAATATCTAAAACATATTCAAAAAATTGTACTCTTGAGTGCAGAAATAGAGAAAGGACGGTCATAGCATTGGCAGTCCTTTTTCTTTATAAATAGTCCCATAATTTTACTTTGGTCAATTTTCTCCACGTTTTGTGTCGATACAAATTGCCCCAAGTCCACAGATTCAAACAATAAACAGGTGAACGAACATGCCAATTTATAATGCGCCGCTTGCAGATATGAAATTCATCTTAAATGATGTTTTTAAAGCAGAACAATTCTGGCAAAACAACGAAAATCTTGCTCACGTTGATGCTGCTACTGCAGAAGCCATTCTTGAAGAAATGGCAAAATTTGCGCAAAACGTCACTCATCCTTTAAACCGCACAGGTGATGAAGAAGGCGCAACCTATAGCAATGGCAATGTCACGACTCCTGCTGGTTTCAAAGAAGCATTTAAACAATATGCAGAAGGCGGTTGGATTGGTCTAGGCGCAGATGAAGAATGGGGCGGTCAAGGCATGCCGAAAATGCTGACTGTTCTGTCTGATGAAATGCTGTTTGCAACTAACCCATCATTCATGCTCTACCCGCTTCTTTCTGTAGGTGCAGGCATGGCATTAAACAGCTATGCATCACAAGAGCAAAAAGAAACTTATTTGCCAAAAATGTACACAGGTGAATGGTCAGGCACGATGTGCTTAACTGAGCCGCATGCAGGTACAGACTTAGGCATTATTAAAACTAAAGCTGAACGTAATGAAGACGGTACTTATAACATTACAGGTACGAAAATTTTCATCACTGGCGGTGACCACGACCTTTCTGAAAATATCATTCACTTAGTTTTAGCGAAAACGCCTGATGCGCCTGCGGGCTCACGCGGAATTTCACTATTCATCGTACCTAAATTCTTGGTGAATGCAGACGGTTCTTTAGGTGAGCGTAATGCTGTAGGCCCTGGTTCTATTGAACATAAAATGGGGATCAAAGCGTCTGCAACATGTGTGATGAACTTTGATGGCGCGAAAGGCTACCTGGTTGGTAAAGAAAATGAAGGCCTTGCAGCGATGTTCGTCATGATGAACTACGAACGTCTGTCTATGGGTATTCAAGGCCTAGGTGCTTCTGAATTTGCTTATCAAAATGCAGCGCAATATGCGACTGATCGTTTACAAGGCCGTAGCGCTTCTGGCGTTCAATCGCCTGCTAAACCAGCAGACAGCATCCTTGTACACGGCGATGTACGTCGTATGTTGCTGAACGCACGTGCCAACAATGAAGCATCTCGTGCATTTGCAGTTTATGTCGGTCAACAACTGGACATTACCAAGTTCTCTACGGATCCAGAAGCAGTCAAAGCAGCCAATAACCGTGTTGCGCTGTTAACACCAATTGCGAAAGCGTATTTAACAGATACCGCTTTCCAAGCAACACTGGATGCGCAAATGGTATTTGGTGGTCATGGCTTTATTCGTGAATGGGGTATGGAACAATGTATCCGTGACCTGCGTATTGCACAGATTTACGAAGGAACCAACGGTGTTCAGTCTCAAGACTTAATTGGTCGTAAAACCATTAAGTGCAATGGTGAATTCATTGCTGAATATATCCAAGAAATCCGCGATTTTGCCAATAACTTAGATGCCAGCTTGAACTACATTAAAGATGCAACATTAGATGCAGCAGCTGAAGTTGAAGCTGTGACTCAATATGTACTTGAAGCTGCTCGTGAAAACATTGAGTTCCCGAACTCAGCAGCAGTTGATTACCTACATGCTGTAGGCCTACTCAGCTTTGCCTATATGTTTGCCCGCATTGCAGATGCAGCAAAAGACAAAGATGGCGAGTTCTACCAAAACAAACTTGCACTGACTCTTTACTTCACGCAGCGTATTTTACCTGAATTGGCATTACGCATTGCTAAAGTAAAAGCAGGTTCTGAAGTGATCATGAACTTCTCTGAAGATTACTTTACCAACCAAGCTTAATTAAATACACAAAATCAAAAATGCCCGATTTATCGGGCATTTTTTACTTATTACTCTTCATACATAACCAATGAATAGGATTCTGTAAGCAAAAAGAATAAACGTACCAACTTATTCATAATCTCATAATTCCATTCGATATGTAAAACAAGGATGGAACTGATCGTCTAGCATTGGAAATTTCGCCCAATGCGTTGTATCTTTATCTTGTTTAAATCCTGCCTTCATTAAGACATTTTGTGATGCTAGATGTTCCTCAGCACAAAACGATGAAACAACCTTCGTGACATGATTCTGCTTTAAATACTTAATTCCCCCAATTAAAGCCTCAGTCATATAACCACAACCATGAAAATTCACCCCTAACCCAAAATGTATTTCTCCATGGTTTTCTTGATTGAAGAAATACAATAAGCCCATCGCTAAATGCGTATTCTTATCACTAATCACCCATGCAAAATCAGGATTGTGTATCGACCAATAATAATCTGCCCACTTTTCTAAAACACTCTTAGTCTGTTGAATCGTTAAATGTGGCAACCGCTGCAGATAACGAGTTTCTTCTATATTCGAAAAATATGTATCAAATAATGAAATTTCATCTCCTAACTGATACTTTCTCAGGCATAAACGTTCAGTTTCAATCATATTGGGCATGATTATTTAGCCTGTTATTTCATGGGATAATATTTTTTGATCGACTCCTCCATTTCAGCATTCGACCTTTCCAAAGCTTTTGCCACATTCATCGCATCTACAACACTTCTGTTTTGACTCACTTTAAATTTCCCAATCATCGACTGAATATCGATTTCAATCGCTATAATTTTTTCCAGTTGTTCCGCGATAAAATCATGAGGCGCATCGCCCATTTTCCATGGCACGGGTTGGCTAGCTTCATGTTGTCGAGTCAGCCGAGCCAAAACACCTCGTAAATATTTTTCATCGTCAACTTTACGAATTGTGCCTTTGACATGTACCACGCGATAGTTCCATGTCGGCACAACGCGATGATGTTCCTGCTTTCCTTCATACCAGCTTGGCGAAATATATGCTTCGTCGGCATGAAAAATCACATAGGCTTGCGCTGACTGATTTAGCAATTCAAACATTGGATTGGCCTTAGCAATATGACCGCGTAATACACCTAATTCGCCTGACTCAGCGTCATATTCTAGTGGTAAATGATTCACTTCCAACTCACCATTGGGTGCAGTCAGTATTACTGTCGCCAAAGCATACTTACGCATAAGATCAATCAGATCAGGGATTTCATCATGTTTAAAATGCGTTGGTTGATACATCGTCGCTTCATTCTTATAGGACAAAATTTAAGCTCAAACTTAACATTAAAACCTTTATTGAACCTAAAAAATATTTTTGTCATATGCGCTTCATGTGCATGAAATTTGCTTGGTATTTAATGACTTGTTCTTGATTGAATATTCACGCAATTTACACAGGAGGAATATATATGACACACCGTGATCCCAAAGTAGAAAAAATCGAGGCCCTCCTCGACCGACTTGGCAATATTGCTGTAGAAGGTTTTCATTATCTTGCACTGTTTGTCATCGGCTGTATGATTTTATGGTCCGCGGGTCATACCATTTTTGAAATTATTACGGTTAAACAATTCGCCACGATTGACGATATTTTATTATTGTTTATTTACCTTGAACTCGGTGCCATGGTCGGTATTTATTTTAAAACTAACCACATGCCGGTACGCTTCCTGATTTATATTGCTATTACTGCCCTGACCCGCTTACTGATTTCGGACATTCAACATGACCATAAAGCAGATATGGGCTTGGTCATTACTACAGGTTCGATCCTCATTCTTGCTGTGGCCATTTTGATTGTGCGCTATGCCTCTTGGACTTACCCTTCGGTTATTCGAGACAAGCATTCCGAAAAGCCACTGCCTGAAGGAAAAACCCCTCGCCCACAAGATGATGAATTGGCTTAAACACTAAATCGTTCCCTCTCCTTTTAGGAGATGAGATACCGTCTTGGTAGTCAATCAGGTTTTGAGATTATTCGACCACTAAATAATCTCTTTGATAGGCAGTCTGATGTTTTAAAACGCCATAACACAGATGTATAAGCTTGCGCATTGCAGCACCTAAAGCACACATTTTATTTTTACCCTGGCTTAATAATCGTTGATATAAA
>NZ_VOYN01000006.1:0-106847 GCF_013420275.1 Acinetobacter sp. YH01020 | reverse complement strand
TGTTCAAATGGCGATTCAGCGTTTAATTGGTTTTGGGAAAAAAGAAGAGTTTAAGGAAATTTTGGCAATTTTAAGAAAGCAGAATCCTGATAGGATAAGGGTTCTGTGAAATTTGTCGTGTACAGAGAAAATAATATTAATGACAGCAGATGAAGCAACCGAGCCTTGAGCGACGCTCGGTTGTTTGGTGATTTCAAGGCGTTCGATCATTTCCGGTGTAATGCTATCAACAACTGACATGCCACCACGAGGACCACCTTGTACAGGTTCACCATTGATTAAGAACACGGGTGCGCCACCACCACGAAAGCGCATGCCGCCAGCACCTGCACCACCACGTGGACCAACGCCAGCACCGGGTAGTTGAAACCCTGCAGCACGGCGCAGCGCATCATTGATTGACTGATCGCCAAATTTCAACATTTCATCACGGCTTATAATGGTTTTTGCGACAGCACTGATATCTGGGTCTTTGGGCTTAGTGCTTGCTGTTGGAACTTCAAATGTTAAAGTTTCCATTTGCTGAACTGCTGCAGATTCTTGGGGATTTTGAACAGTATCTGCGGCCCAAATTGATGTTGAGATCGTAATTAATGCGTAACTTAAGCTGGTCAGTTTGAGTGTGGTGTGCGCGCCGTGCATTATTTGGTTGTCCAAATGTAATTTTGGCAAAGAATAACGGAAAATTATGGAGAAAAATTGAGGAAAATTGGCGAGATGAACATTTCGTTAGATTATTTTTTAACAGGTAGGCGAAAGGTCATATTGCAATAAGGAAAGCCTTAATCGTTGGGAAGAAATTAAGGCCTATTAACGTCGCTACAATATAATAATTAACTGAGGTGACACAGTTACTTTAGAAGTGAGCTTTGCATCAAATAAAAAAATACGCGGTAATGTCATCCGCAATTGTTTGAGACAGGACGACTTCTAATCAAAATGTTTTTTTAATACTTTGAATAATTTGACGGTAGTGAGCGAGTTTTGTCTGTGAGGTGCATTGCGCCGCAAGATGGTTTCCTTGCGAAGCTTCGCATCTCATTTTCCCGAGTGAGAAACAACGTTTCGTAAGAGTGCTTCCAGCCGAAAGCTAATCTCTTTATTCAATCCCTAAATGCGAAATTACTTTTATGTGCATAACATGAGTAAATAAATCTAAAAATAAGCCATTGAAGAAAGATTTAGACATAAAAAAACCCTCATCTTTCGATGAGGGTTTTTCGTATTCTGGAGCGGGAAAGGAGACTCGAACTCCCGACCCCAACCTTGGCAAGGTTATGCTCTACCAACTGAGCTATTCCCGCAATGAGGTGAATTATAGAGAATTTCACACAACTGTCAACTCTCTATGCTTCTGTTTGCTTAATTAATCAGCACGGCGCCAAATAGTGCCTTGACGAGTATCTTCAAGAACAATCCCTTGATCTAACAAAGATTGACGAATGTCATCTGCTTTGGCAAATTCTTTGGCTTTTTTCGCATCTTTACGTTGTTGAATTAAATCTTCAATCTGTTCTTCTGATAAGCCTAATGCTTCCTGACCGATATCAGATTTCAGGAAATCATCCACATTGTGTTGCACCAAACCTAAAATATTGGTCAAGTGACGCAATGTTGAATAATACACAGCCGCTTGTTCAGCATTTTCATCTTTTACGGCACGGTTCAATTCTTTGTTGACTTCAAACAATACCGCAATTGCTTCTGCGGTGTTGAAATCATCACGCATAGCGGCATTAAAGCGCTCAACTAAAGCATCATCCAAAGTTTCTACGGTTTTTTCACCATAGACTTGCTGATAAGCTTTAAATGAATGATAGAAACGGGAAAGGGTATTTTTCGCTTCTTTTAAAGCAGTGTCAGAGAAGTTTACTGGGCTACGGTAATGTGATGACACAATAAAGAAGCGAATCACTTCAGGGTGGAATTTATCCATCACATCACGAATAGTGAAGAAGTTACCTAAAGACTTCGACATTTTTTCGCCATCGACATTAATAAAGCCGACGTGCATCCAGTAATTAACATACTGTTCGCCAGTAGATGCCTCAGATTGCGCAATTTCATTTTCATGATGCGGGAAAGTTAAGTCTGAACCGCCACCATGAATATCAAAATGGTTACCTAAGCAGCAGGTCGACATCGCTGAACATTCAATATGCCAACCCGGACGACCATTACCCCATGGTGAAGCCCAAGAAGGTTCATTTTCTTTGGCATGTTTCCAAAGCACGAAGTCAAAAGGATGTTTCTTTTCTACTTCTACATCAACGCGTTCAGAAGCACCAGCCTGCATATCGTCAAGTTTACGACCCGAAAGACGACCATATTTGGCAAACTTTTCAACTTCAAAATAAACATCGCCATTTGCAGATGGATATGCTGTACCTTTGTTGACTAAGTTACCAATCATATTCTGCATTTGATCGATATAGTCTGTTGCACATGGTGCTTCATCAGGTGCTGCACAACCTAAATTGGCAGCATCTTCGTTCATGGCCTTGATAAAGCGATCGGTTAAAGCAGTAATGCTTTCGCCATTTTCATTGGCACGGGCAATGATTTTGTCGTCAATATCGGTAATGTTGCGAACGTATTTAACGTTCCAGCCCTGACTGCGCAGGAAACGGATAATGTAGTCGAATGCAACCATAACTCGAGCATGACCAATATGACAGTAGTCATACACAGTCATTCCACAGACATACATGTCGATATGTCCTTCTTTGCGAGGTACGAATTCTACTTTTTTACGTTGCTCTGAGTTATATAGAACAAAAGGTTGCATAGGTCTTCAAATTGTTTCTACCAAAAGATGGCTCATCTTAACCTAAGCATTTTTTTTCATAAAGTTAAAACCCAAAAAAGCAGATATTTTTTAATGCTTGATGTAATTGTACTGCTGGAAAAAGAAGTTGAAGGCTCATTTGATTCGGGCTGAATTTCATTTGAGAGTTTAATTCAATTTATCTGTTCCTAAGATAAAAAAGAAGAAATGCATCTTTTCTGCATAATTCATGAATTCTTATACATTTGGAAACGTGCTATTTGCATAGATATGATAAAATTGTGAAAATTTTTTATTTTGAAAGTGAGAGCGCACCTCTCACGGCTTAAGGTATAACAACTTTGAATCCACCAAATATGCCGAATCAAGTCGATTTTCAGAAAGTCGCATTAGAAACTTTGCGTATTGAAGAGCATGCTTTACAAGTATTAGCGACGCAAATAGATGATCGTTTTAGCCAAGCCTGCGAAATCATTTTACAGTGCAAAGGGCGTTTAGTGATTACTGGTATGGGCAAATCGGGTCATATCGGTCGTAAAATGGCTGCTACTTTTGCTTCGACAGGTACACCATCTTTCTTCATGCATCCGGGTGAAGCTGGGCATGGTGATTTGGGCATGTTGGTTAAAGGTGATGTGCTCATTGCAATTTCAAACTCAGGTAAGAGTGATGAAATTATGATGCTCATGCCGTTGATTAAACATTTGGGCATTCCTTTAATTACCATGAGTGGCGACAATAAAGGTCCCATGCCACAAAATGCCGATGTCGCATTGACCTTGGGTAATATTCAAGAAGCTTGCCCTTTGGGTCTAGCGCCGACCTCAAGTACCACTGCAACATTAGCCTTAGGTGATGCACTTGCAGTTGCATTATTGGATGCACGTGGCTTTACTTCAGATGATTTCGCACGTTCTCATCCTGCTGGAGCGTTGGGTAAACGTTTGTTATTGCATGTAAAACATCTTATGCATACAGGTGAAGACTTACCAAAAGTGTCGCCAGAGACACCAATGAATAAAGTTCTGTATGAAATTTCAAATAAACGTTTGGGTCTCACCACGATTGTCGATGAAAACGATACCTTATTGGGTATCTTTACCGACGGTGACTTACGTCGTTTGATTGATAAACAGCAAGGCTTTGATGTGAATATGAAAGTCTCAGAAGTGATGATTAAAAATCCTTTGACGATTTCACAAGAAGAACGCGCGGTACATGCTTTAGAACGTATGAACGAAAAGAAAATTACACAATTTGTAGTTGTTGATGATGCCAATAAAGTGATTGGGATTATCAGCATGCATGATCTGATTCAGGCTGGGGTAAATTAAGAAAATGGCATCGTATGTATTGCTAGAACAAGCGCGTCACATTGAAGCACTGGTACTGGATGTAGATGGAATTTTAAGTGATGGATTTGTAACGTTGACCAATAGCGGCGATGAAATCAAATCCTTTGATATTCGAGATGGCTTAGGCATGAAGTTGGTGCAAAAAGCGGGTATCAAAGTCATCATTATTACTGGCCGTAAAAGTAATATTGTTGAAAAACGCATGTCTGACTTAGGTGTGGACTTGGTTTTTCAAGGTCGTGAAGACAAAGGCGTTGCTTTGACAGAAGCCTGCGCACAGTTCGGTATTGATCCTTCAGATTGCTTATATATGGGTGATGACTGGCCCGATCTTTCAGCCTTTGCTATTGCAGGGATGAAAGTGACCGTGCCGAATGGACATTTAGAAGTACGTCGCCGTGCAGATCTTGTTACGCAGGCGATGGGTGGACGTGGTGCTGTTCGTGAAATTTGCGATATGCTTTTAGTGTCTAAAGGTGTATACCAGGAACTACTTGAAAAATATGCAAGTGCACCTTATTAATAAATTGATGCAGTCATTGGATTGAATCTCCGCTTATGGATACTAAAGTTTTATACGTGACAGCTGTGGTCATTGCTGCTGTAAGCGGTAGTTTTTACTATTTCGGTGGAAAGGGTAATAAGCTTCAGGCGGACTCTTCGAAAAGTATGACTTACTCAGCTGAAAACATTAACCTGACGCAGACTGATGAGCAGGGAAAATTGCATATTCGTGCGCAAGTCGATCGACTTGAGCAGGATTTGCAAAAGCAAACTTCTCATTTGGTGAATCTGAAAGCATCGACCTATCAGGATGGTGCTGTCGATGCCACGTTCTTTGCCAAACAAGCCAATGGTATGGATGATAACCAAAAAGTCGTACTGAGTGACAATGTGGTTGCAACGAAATTGATGCGTGAAGGGCAAATGGAGTTTCGTACTGAGGAACTCACTGCTTTTCCAAAAAAGCGTGAAATAGAAACGGACAAGACTGTAACGGTGATTTCACCACAAGCCGAATTTGTCAGCCAAGGTTTAAAAGCAAATTTAAACGACGGTCAATACGAATTTTTTAATATTCGAGGAAAGTATGAACCATAATTTTAATCGAAAAACTGCAAAAACTTTCCTAAAACGTACAGTGCTACTCGGTTCACTGGCGATATGTTCGGTTGCAGCTTTTGCTTTGCCTTCAGATCGTAATCAACCGATTTCATTGGTTGCCGATCGTGCAACATTTAATGAAAAAACTGGGATTACGACGTATACCGGTAATGTCATCATTGAACAGGGTTCGATGAAGCTTCAGGCAAACTCAATCGTTGCGAATTTAAACAGCAAAAAAGAGATCAGTACGATTACAGCAACGGGTGGGCCAGCACATTTCCAACAAAAAACTGACCCTGCCAAAGGCTATGCAAAAGGCCAAGCACAGAAGATTGTCTACAATGCTGAAACAGGTATTATCACCATGACGGGTGGTGCTTTGTTGCAACAAGATGGTGCAAGTATTCGGGGTAATAGCCTGAAATACAGTATGAATAAAGGCGATATCGTTGCTGAAGGTACACCAAATAAATCTGGATCTTCTTCAGGTCGTGTACAAATCGTGATCCCACCATCAAGCACTAAGTCCTTCCCAGGAGCACGTGATTAATGGAGCAAACCTCGCAAGTTCAAACTTTATGTATTAAACATTTAGCCAAAAACTACAGTAAGCGTTGGGTGGTAAAGGATGTATCCTTTAGCATGCAAAGTGGTCAAATTGTGGGTTTACTTGGTCCAAATGGTGCAGGTAAAACCACAAGTTTCTATATGGTCGTTGGTCTAGTGCGTATGGATAAAGGTGAGATTCATTTAGATGATCTTGATTTGTCTGACTTAGCAATGCATGAGCGCGCTCGTAAAGGTATTGGTTATCTACCTCAAGAAGCATCTATTTTTAGAAAATTAACCATTTCAGAAAATATCATGTCGATTTTAGAAACCCGTAAAGATCTAAATAAGCAACAACGTCAGCAACGTTTAACGGAATTGCTTGCTGACTTTAAAATCACTCATATTAAAGATTCTCTTGGTATGAGTGTGTCGGGTGGTGAGCGTCGTCGTGCGGAAATCGCACGTGCTTTAGCTGCAGACCCTAAATTTATGTTGCTCGATGAACCTTTTGCAGGGGTCGATCCTATTTCAGTGGGTGATATTAAAGACATTATCCGAACATTGAAAGATCGTGGTATTGGTGTATTAATTACCGACCATAATGTGCGTGAAACCCTTGCGATTTGTGAGCATGCTTATATCGTGAGCGAAGGTTCAGTGATTGCAGAAGGTACTCCAGAAGAAGTCCTTGCAGATGAAACGGTACGTAAAGTTTATCTTGGTGATGATTTTACTGTTTAATTGAATAAAATAAGAAATTTCCCGTTGAATGGCGCTAGTTTCATTCAGCGGGTTTATGTTATTGTCTGAAATGACAAAAACTGAGCGATTAATCTAAAAAATTAGCAAGAATTCAGTATACTTTAAACTAAAAATACGACCTGCAAAAATCATGCGATTACGAAAGATGAATGGTCCAGAAGTTGGGCGTCCGCGTAAAAATAAGTGCAATTTCTTTTGTATATTATTATTACCCTTTTCCATTGGTTCAGTGTATGCAGCAGATACTGGCACTACACAAAGTACCATTCAAAAGACATTAGATAAGATTTTTTTACCTAATAAGCCGAAACCTTCTGCCGAAAAAATTAACATCACAGAACTCAGTAAATATAATTTAGATACCTCACGTGTCCAAGAAATGCCAGCCGTTGCTTATGGTCGAACGCAACAAGGCAGCTATAATCCAAACACAGTAGCGAAGAATCTAAGTTTTATTGATGCGATACATATCGCCGTCCAAAGACGTCCAGAAATCACACAAAGTATTGCTACAGTCGCATCGCAAAACGCCAATATTGACCTTGCGAATGCTGCATATTATCCCCAAATTTCAGGTGGATTAAGTACCGCAGATCTGACAAAAGGCGAGCGTGGACGTCAGTTGGTATCTTTAAATGCGACGCAGATGTTATATGACTTTGGTAAAACCAAAAGTGCAGTAGGCATTGAAGAAGCAAAAATGTTACAAGAGCAGGCTAATGTACTTGTAAATTTAGATGAAGTTTCTTTTGATGTTGCAAATGCAATTATCAACATTAAACGATATCAAGAAGTGGCTAAAATTGCGCAGCAGCAAATTGCCGGTGTGAGTCGGATTGCTGAGATTGCTAACTTACGTGCAACCGCAGGGATCAGTAGTCAAGCAGACCCTATTCAAGCCAAGTCAAATTTAGAAGCTGCAGAATCAAATTTAATTGTGCAAGAAACTCAACTTCGACAGTACCAACAGCGACTTCGTACCTTGTTAGGTTTTGATGTAAGTCAGATCAATTGGGTGATCCCAGATCGCATCTTAACGGCTGCAGCTCTATATGAAGATCCGGATTTCAAGATGATTCCGAGCATGATGAAAGCACAGGCTGGGGTTGAAATTGCCAAATTGCAAAAGCAACAGTCAAAATTAAGTGCTTATCCAACCCTCAATGTCAAAGGCAGTCTGAGTCAGGCGGTGAATGGCCGTAATCCAAATAATGATGAAGATGATGGTTTATATAATTCAATCATGTTGGAAGCCACCAGTAATTTTTACCAAGGTGGAGCAATCGCAGCACAAACACGTGCCGCAAGCTATGCTGAAGAAGCGGCTAAAGCACAAGTGAATACAGTATATTTGGATGTGATTGATCAAGTCCGAATGATTCGAGAACAAATCGAAAATAAAAAGCGTCAAATGTCGATATTGGTGCAGCGGCGTGAAACAACGGTAAGAACCAAAGAGCTGTATCAAGAACAATATAAATTAGGAACTCGAACGGTTGTCGATCTACTGAATGCAGAGCAAGCCATACATAGTGCCGCACAAGAAATTGTGACATCGCAATATGATATTTACTCTGCACTTGCACAGTACATCCAAGTGACAGGGCGTTCACGAAATATTTATGAACTTAATAATATATCTATTCAGGGGTTTGAAGTTCAGCCATGAGTAATACAATAAATTATCAACCGTGGCTACAAGCGGTTCTGAATATTGCAAAGCATTATCGAATTGAACCCTCTGAAGAACGTATACGGTTGCAGTTGGATTGGGATCAACACAAAAATGCCGATGAACTGGTCGCAGTTATGGCACGCCAAATTGGATTAAGTGTTCGTAAAAACAAATACGACATAAATCTGCTCAATCCATGGCGCTTACCTGTATTGGTTGAGTTTATCGGTGGTGAAGTGGGTGTGGTAGAACGCATCGACGTAGACGGTAATGCCAGTGTTCAACTAAGCGGTGATGAAGGCCTATCTCAAGTCTTCTCTATTGAACGATTGAGCCATGGCGTTCGCAATATATATATTCTGCGTCCAGAGTCATCTGTACCCGATGCACGTGTTGATGAATACATCAAGCCGTTCGAAAAAAATTGGTTCTGGTCGATCGTTTTAAAAGACTGGAAACGCTACATCGACATTATGTTTGCTTCATTAATGGCGAATATTTTGGCCCTAGCCACTATTTTGTTCTCAATGAACGTGTACGACCGCGTTATTCCATCTCAATCTGTACCGACTTTATGGGTACTTGCCGGTGGGGTGTTAATTGCAGCGATATTTGAGTTTGCATTACGTGTTTCACGAATTTATTTGTCGGATATTATTGGTAAACGTGCCGATTTGAAAATTTCAGATCGTGTATTTGGTCATGCATTAAGAATTAAAAATAGCGAACGCTCAAAATCTACAGGTACTTTTATTTCACAGATTCGTGAATTAGAAGGGGTACGCGAAATGGTCACCTCGACGACTGTTACTGCGATTGCCGATTTACCGTTTTTCTTCTTGTTCCTGTTCATCTTCTGGTTAATTGGCGGCAATCTATTTTGGGTTATGCTGTTGGTGGTTCCTTTGATGATTATTCCAGGGATTTTGGCGCAAAAACCATTGGCTAAACTTGCACAAATGGGTATGCGCGAGTCTTCGATTCGTAATGCCTTATTGGTTGAATCTGTGCAAGGTATGGAGGATATCAAATTACTTCGTGCTGAATCACGTTTCCAAAACCAATGGAACCACATGAATGAAGTGTCTGCTGATGTCAGCATGCGTCAACGTAAAATTGTAGGCTTAATGTCGGCATGGACGCAAAAAATTCAGGGTCTAACGTTTGCAATTGTTGTACTTGTCGGCTGTTTTGCTGTGATGAAAGGTGAAATGACCACAGGTGCTTTGGTGGCTTGTTCGATTTTGTCTTCACGAATGTTAGCACCGATTTCTGCACTGGCAGGGGTATTAGGTCGTTTACAACAGGCTAAAGTGGCAAAAGCCGGTCTGGATGAGCTCATGAAGAAACCTGTCGATCAACCGGATTATTCTCATCTTATTCATCGACCATCAATTAATGGTCATTATGAACTCAATGGTGTGTCATTTAAGTATGGTGAAGATGACCCACGTCCAAGTCTTTTAATTCCAAAACTGGAAATTAAGGCTGGAGAAAAAATCGCAATTTTGGGCCGTAACGGTGCTGGTAAGTCGACGCTACTCCAATTGTTATCGGGTATGCAAACGCCAGTACAAGGCAAAGTTAAATTAGATGGGATTGAGCTGTCTTTAATTGACCCCGCAGATGTACGCCGTGATATGGGGCTATTGAACCAAAATTCACAGTTATTTTATGGTACGATTCGTGAAAACTTGACCTTGGGTGCTCCGCTGGCTACGGATGAACAATTGATTGAAGTACTGAAAATTACGGGTGCAATTCACTTTGTTCAAGAGAAAAAAGAAGGGCTAGACCATATCATTTTAGAAGGTGGTGTAGGCTTCTCTGGCGGTCAACGCCAAGCTTTGTTGCTTGCACGCTTATTGATTCGTCAACCCAATATTTTATTGCTTGATGAACCTACAGCAGCCATTGATGACGTATCTGAGAAGCAGTTGATCGATCATTTAAAAGGTTATTTACAAAACCGAACTATGGTGGTAGCAACACATCGCCGTGCGGTACTTGAGTTGGTTGACCGCATTATTGTGGTGAATGAAGGTAAAATTGTCATGGATGGGCCTCGTGATCAAATTCTGAATCAGAATGCTCAGAAAAAAGTAGCTGGGGCTTAAATCATGAGTGAAAATAAACAAGAAATACAACGCTCGACCAAAGTCAGCTTTAAAGAGCCACCATTACCGAAATCGAGTTTAATCATTTGGATTATTACGATTGGTCTGGCAATCCTTTTAGTTTGGGCTTGGTTGTTTAAATTAGAAGAAGTCTCTACAGGGACAGGTAAAGTGATTCCATCTTCGAAAGAACAAATTGTTCAGTCGCTTGAGGGAGGTATTTTAACCAAGTTGAATGTGAAGGAAGGTCAAATTGTTGAACAAGGTCAAGTCCTTGCGCAACTCGATCCAACACGCTTCGCATCAAATGTTGGTGAAACCGAGTCTTTACTTGTGGCATCACGTGCGACAGCAGCACGTTTACGTGCAGAAGTGAATGGTACACCATTAACCTTTCCTGAAGATGTTCAAAAGATTCCAGCTTTAGTGAAGGAAGAAACAGCTTTATATCATTCACGTCGTGCAAACTTGGAAGAATCTGTTGCCGGCTTAAAACAGGCATTGGTGTTAGTTCAACAAGAATTGGCCATGACTGAGCCGCTCGTTGCTAAAGGGGCAGCAAGTGAAGTTGAAGTACTTCGTTTAAAGCGTTCAGCGAATGACTTACAAAATCAGTTAAATGATGTCCGTAACCAATATTTGGTGAAATCACGGGAAGAATTGTCGAAAGCCAATACTGATATTGAATCGCAGCAACAAGTGGTGAAAGGCAAATCGGATACGCTGAGCCGTACCGTGTTTAAATCTCCAGTACGTGGTGTGGTCAAAGAAATTGATGTGATGACATTGGGCGGTGTGATTCCGCAAAATGGTAAATTGATGACCATCGTACCTTTGGATGAACAGCTTTTGGTTGAAGCACGTATATCACCACGAGATATTGCTTTTATTCGTCCGGGTCAAGAAGCCTTAGTGAAAATTACGGCATATGACTATTCGATCTATGGTGGTCTAAAAGGTAAAGTGACCGTCATTTCACCAGATACTTTACGTGATGAAGTGAAACAAGATCAGTTCTATTATCGTGTTTATATCCGTACAGATAGTGATAAATTAAGCAATAAAGAAGGTAAAAGTTTTAGTATCACTCCGGGTATGGTGGCGACAGTTGATATCCGTACCGGCTCGAAAACTGTACTTGAGTACTTAATCAAGCCATTCAATAAAGCAAAAGAAGCACTTCGCGAACGTTAATAGCGCAGTGCCAATCAAGCCTCCAGTATTGGGGGCTTTTTTGTGGATGTAAGTCTTTCAAAAAACGCTATAATATCCGTTGATAGAGGATCTAAAGACGTTATGCCATTTACACTCGCCGCACAGTTTGAATATGAAGAAGACATTAAAAAAAGTCGTTTTCAAGCCATCGCAGTTCCTGTGGAAAATGAACAAGCCGTTAAAGAATTTCTCGAAGCCAATAAAGATATCTCAACAACACATCAGTGTTGGGCATGGAAAATTGGACATACCGTACGTTTTAATGATGATGGTGAGCCTTCAGGCACAGCAGGTCGGCCCATTCTAGCAACCATAGAAGGGAATGACCTAACCAACGTGTTGGTCTTGGTTAATCGTTGGTATGGTGGAATTAAGCTCGGGACAGGGGGATTGGTACGTGCCTATGGTGGCTGTGCAGGTCAATGCCTGTTGCAGGCTGAAAAAATTGAACTTATTGAGAAGAAAAAAGTGCAATTTAGTTGTCAGTTTAATGAATGGGCAATTTTCCAATATGAACTCAATCAGCAGCAAATTGAATTTCAGGAAGACTATACAGCGCAGGGCGTAAATGTATTTACATCATTGCAAATTCATCAAATCCAACCGCTACAGTTAAAAATTCAGGATATAACTCGCGGACGTGAACAATTGCATATCATCGAGGCTGCTGAAGGTGAATGAAATAGATCCATTATTGAAATATCGAGAGCAACATAAGCATCGTCTGAATTATATGCCTTGGTTGTATTGGTCACTCAAACCGAAAAATCGTGGTTGGGCTGAAGCTTGGCAACACGAATATCAAGGCTATCTCAAATCGATGGAAACTGTTGAAATTGGTAAAAACTGTTTTATATCGCCATTGGCTCATATTTTTGCCGAACCAGGACGTAAGATTGTCATTGGAGATAACAGCTTTATCGCTGCAGATTGCACCCTGCATGGCCCAATTGAAATTGGCAATGAAGTGGCGATCAATCATCACTGTATTTTAGATGGTGGGCGAGTGGGTATCAAAATTCACGATCAGGTTCGTATGGCGGCATATTGCCATTTATACGCTTTTGATCATGGAATGGATGTCAATCAACCGATCTATCAGCAAGCTGTACGATCACAAGGGATTGAGATAGAGCGTGATGTTTGGCTAGGTGCGCATGTTGGAATCAAGGATGGCATTCACATTGCTGAGCAGGCTGTGGTCGGCATGAACAGTATGGTGACGAAAAATGTCGAAGCGCGTGCAATCATTGCGGGAAATCCTGCAAAACTCATTCGATATCGTGAATAAATAATCGCCAAATAGGTCATAAATCGTTTTTATGCTTACACAAATGCATGCACAGTGAAACAGAGTTGTGATAAGTTAAAAATAACAAACAACATTTTATAGCCAAGCAATAATAAAACGAGGGCTAATCATGAAACGAGTTATCGCCTGTATCGACTCTTCTCCATGCATTAATGCACTAGCTGATGCTGCTGCTTGGGTTGCTAAACAAACTCACCGTGAGTTGGTTTTACTGCAAATACTTGATTACTATCCGGCAAGTTATCACTTAGGTGAAATCAGTGGAGTGATTGGGTTTGAAAGTAATGCTATGCTCTTGAAAGAACTCGCGGAGTTAGAACAAAAACAAAGTGATTTAGCGTTAGATTATAGTAATAACTTGCTCAAACACATTTCTGAAATGATCCAAGATAAGCATGGTATTCAAACCACCCATATTCAGGAAAAGGGCGACTTCTTAGAGCAAAGTTTTAATGTGTTGCAAGATGACGATATTGTTTTAATTGGTCGCGTGGGTGAACGTTCAGCAGAGCGCAATAAGCCGCTTGGTAGTAATGTTGAAAACTTTATACGTGGTGCAAGTTGTACAGTTATGACTGTAGGGCCAACGTTTAAACCACCGACTCGTTTTATTTTTGCCTATGAATATTCGCCTAAATGTGTTGAGTTAATGAAGCGTGTGGCACAAAGTGACCTACTCAAACTTTTACAATGTCATTTGGTCTATGTTGGAGATCACCCACAAATCTTGGATGATCCAAAAAATTATTTAACCAATGCGGGGCTCGATGTGGTGACGGAATACCGCTATGGCGATGTTTCGGAAAATATTCTGGACTATCAACAAGAGCATGGTATCCAGTTAATCGTACTGGGGGCATTTAGTCACAGTAAAATCCATCAGTTCTTCTTGGGCAGTATTACCACCAGTATTTTCAGAAATTCGAGTGTTCCACTGTTGGTTGTAAAATAAGATGAAACAACAAATAGGTGATTTAATAGACGGACAAATGCGAGTAAATAAATAATAAGTTGTTGTGTTAAAAATAATCAGAGTTATCCTCATAAATTGTGGATAACTCTGTGTGTAGTGTTTGTAAGTAGTTGTTTTAAAAATAAAATATTGTATTGATTATTTTTTATACCTTTATTCGAGGTGGCTAAAAAACACCTCGATTTAGATTATTTAACGATTGCAATCGCAAAACCATCATGACCTTTACAACCTACAGTTTGAAGTGCCGTGCAGGATAAAATTTTCGGATGATTTTGCATGGCTTTGAACATATCTCGGATACCTTCAATACTTGGCTTGTGGTTTTCGGCATTCAGAATCTCACCTGCACGAATCACATTGTCTAAAACAATCACTGTACCTGAATGAGATAAATTTAGGCTTAATTCTAAATATTCAGGGTAGCTCTGTTTGTCTGCATCGACAAAAATAAAGTCAAAAGCTTCAGTATCTTCAGGAAGGGCACGTAAAATATCTGCCGCGCGACCACATTTTAGTTCAATCGTTTGTGCAAGCTTTGCATTATCAATATTTTCTTGACCCAGGGCAGCATGTGTATCACGACCTTCAATGGTCAGAATGTAACCATCTTCAGGTAAGGCACGTGCTAACCACATGGTGCTGTAGGCTGCAAAAGTTCCAAGTTCTAAAACACGTTTACACTTGTTCATTTGGATTAACATTTGTAGCAGCATGCCTTGATTGGCCGCTACAGCAAGATGATCTGGAAAGCCACGTTCATCTGTATGTTGAAGTGTTTGAGTCAGTATTGGATCTTCAGGAATTAAATGTGAATCGATGTAAGCATCAATGTCTGTCCACATTTGTTGCATGTTGTCGCACCTCGTGATTGATGCAAGCATTTTAAACCTTTCCACTAACATCGCAATTTATTGTTCTGTATTTGTATATTTTATGCACAAAAAAGACCTCCGAAGAGGTCTTGGTATGACGATGTAATGTTTTAGTAATTACACATTGATGAACGACTTGAGTGATCAGGCCCCCAAGTACGGTAGCCTTGAGTATCAATATGAATTTGTCCGCTGGCATATAGACCTAGGCCCATATTGAGGCTTTGCCCATGTTGTGACCAAAATTGGCATAAACGGAACTTGGTATTTTCAATATAACTATAGTCTTCGGGCTGTGGATACGCAGGTCCAATACGGAAATCAATCGCCGAGTTGTATAAGTGACGAGATGAACTTGCACCACCGGCACACTGGTTCAAAGGCAAATCACGATAAACCGATGTCACTTCAAAGTCCGTTAAGATATTGGCAGCTACTAAATATTTAAAGACACGTAAGGTTGCAATTTGGTTTTGCCATAATTCACGGTTAGGTACCATATATTCTGAGCGACCACATTTTTGCCAGTCACGTGCAGTACGCATCAACTCAAATGATGGAATGATATTGCCTACACCATTTTTCTCTAAAAAGACTTCATAGTCTCGAACGCGACGTAAATTATCGACAGACGCGACCCACGAATTGTAGGCATAAGGCACCACTTTAGGCGGGGCTTGTCTGATGGTCGTCACTTTTTCTTGAGGTATGTAAATACGTTTACCGTCGGGAGTTGTAATAGTGTGACCTTGTTTTTGTGGTGTAGTTGTACAACCAATGAAAACAAGAGGGAATATTGCAACGGACAATAATCCCTTGAGTAAATGCTTCATTATAGAAATCAATTATTTATAAACTCGTTCTATTTTAATCCAATTTGATTGAGAAAATTTGAATAATTTGCAATGAAATGTGTGCTTTAAGTATAAAAAAAGATCAGCATGTGCTGATCTTTTCATGAAAGCGTAAAATTACTTTTCAAGATATTGTAATTTATCAGCTTTACCGTTCCATTCTTCACGGTCGGCAGGTTGATCACCAATTTGAGTGATGTTCGGCCATTTTTGAGAAAGTTCAGTATTAAGTTCGATAAATACTTCTTGACCTTCAGGTAACTCATCTTCAGAGAAAATCGCGTTAGCTGGACACTCAGGTTCACATAGCGCACAGTCGATACATTCATCTGGATTAATAACAAGGAAGTTTGGACCTTCATAGAAACAGTCAACAGGGCAAACTTCTACGCAGTCTTGATATTTACATTTAATACAGTTTTCAGTGACAACAAAGGTCATGGCGACAGCTACCTAAAAAATATGGTTCTAATAAACTAATGGTGTATTTTAGGCAAAAAATAGGGTAACTAACAATTCCTTTTATTGATAATTATTATATGCAGTGCTGTTAAAATCACTAAAAACTGAACAATTTATGTAAATTTCACAATGAATGAGAATCATACTCAAAAACTAATTAAATTACATCTGTTTATCGAACAATATTTTTATGTGCATTTTAAGCATGAAACATTTTAGAACATTAATTTTTTATCAATTTATTGCTGAATAGCCGCAGTAGTAGATAGCAAACATTCACTAATTTACGCGTTTGAATGGTGTCAATGCAAAGAACACCTTCATTGGTGTTCTTTGCATATCTCATCTATCGCTTCTGCTCAATTTAGATCTTAAGTAAATCCTTTAAAGCGTAAAGCTGTTGTAATGCTTCACGTGGACTTAAGTTATCGATATCAATATCTGCTAAGGCATCAAGTACGGGCGATGTTTTTTCAACTTCAACTACGCGTTCAATGACTTCAGGCTCTGCGAGTGCCGAGAATAGATCGGTTTGTACAGCCGTATTGAGTTGCTGTTTTTGCTGAGTTTCTAATATACGAAGGCGATTTTGCGCTTCTTTGATCACAGCTGCAGGAATACCTGCAAGCTTTGCCACCTGTAGACCATGACTTTGACTCGCCGGGCCTTGTTGAACTTTATGCAGTAAGATCAGGTTGCCATTTAGCTCACGAGCAGTCACATGATAGTTATCTATATTGGCGTCTTTGCCTAACTCGGTGAGCTCAAAATAATGCGTTGCAAATAGGCATAAACATTTAATGCGACGGGTGAGATCGAGCACACATGCCCACGCCAAAGATAAGCCATCATAGGTACTCGTACCACGTCCGACTTCATCCATCAGTACCAATGATTGATTGGTCGCATGATGTAGAATCTGTGAGGTTTCAGTCATTTCCACCATGAAGGTTGATTTGCCTGTAGACAAGTCGTCGGCAGATCCTATACGGGTAAATATCCGATCGATCGGCCCTAATACGGCAGATTGGGCAGGGACAAAGCTACCACAGTAGGCTAATAAGCTGATTAAGGCAGTTTGGCGCATAAAGGTCGATTTACCGCCCATATTTGGCCCTGTGATAATCGCCATGCGGTGATTAAAGTCCAAACTAGTATCATTTGGAGTAAATGCTGATTTGCTCAGAGATTCCACAACTGGGTGACGTCCGGCTTTGATTTTGATCCCAACTTCAGGGCTATATTCAGGACGTGACCAATTTCGTAATCGAGCTTGATGGGCAAAATTAGCCAGTAAATCAATTTGCGCTATAGCGGCGCTCATCATTTGTAAGTTGCCAATATCTGCACGTAACTCATCAAGTAATAGCTCAAAGAGCATTTTTTCGCGCGCTAATGCACGTGACTCACTCGAAAGCACCTTATCTTCAAAAGATTTCAACTCAGGGGTAATGTAGCGTTCAGCATTTTTAAGGGTTTGGCGGCGAATATAATGATCAGGTGCTTGTTCAGCTTGTGCGCGAGTTAGTTCAATATAGTAACCACTAACTCGGTTATAACCAATTTTTAAGGTTGAAATTCCGGTTTGTTCACGCTCTTTGATTTCGAGATCAATGAGGAATTGTCCCGCATGGTCACGAATTTTACGTAGTTCATCAAGTTCAGTGTCGAAACCCTCGGCAATCACATTTCCATCACGTAAAAGCACTGGCGGGTTTTCTACGATGGCAGACATGAGACGCTCATGTAAGCCGTGAAAATCACCCATTTCATCATTTAACTGAGCGATCAGCTTAGATTGGTGTGACTGAATGATCGGTTCAAGTGCATGTCGAAGATAGGGAATTTGTGCACAAGTTTGACGTAACTGAACTAGGTCTCGTGGACGAGCACTGCCGAGAGCTACACGAGATAGCACACGTTCAATATCGCCAATTTCTTTGAGAACTAAGCGGATCGGAGACTCATGATAGCCTTGCAGCATCGCTTGTGATGCATCTAAACGTGCATCCAATAAAGCGGTATCTCGTAAAGGCTGCATCAAGGTACGACTCAATAGGCGGCCGCCCATCGCAGTTTGGCAATCATTGATTAGTTGGAACAGGGAAGTACCATGTTCAAATAGGGGATCAATCAGTTCTAAGTTACGACGAGTGACGGGATCGAGCGCCACGAAATCACTACTTTGTTCGAGTTGAATGCTGCGAATATGGGGTAAAGCGGTTTTTTGAGTGACTTTTGCATAGTGAATCAAAGCCGCTGCGGCAGCTTTCGCCAAAGGCAAATGGTCAATACCAAAACCTGAAAGTGTGGCTACGGCAAATTGGTCACACAGCGTTTTTTGCGCGTTATTTAAATTGAAGTCGACGTTTGGACGCTTGGTAACAGGGCAGTCTAATTGACGTTTAATTTGCTCAACAATATTCGGGTCAATGAGATCCTCATCAATCAAAATTTCACTCGGCATTAAACGCGAAAGTTCGATTGCCAATTGTTCCAGCTGATAGTCCATTTGCTGAACTTTAAAAATACCTGCACTGAGGTCTAGTAAAGCAATCCCGATCTGATTTTGTTGTAAGCAGATCGCGACTAAATTTGAACTTTGATGAGAGGCAATCAGTGCATCGTCCGTTAATGTCCCCGGGGTAATGATACGGACAATACCGCGCTCAACCGGCCCTTTGCCTGTCACCTCACCAATTTGCTCGCAGATCACCACCGTTTCACCTTTTTTTACAAGGCGGGCTAAATAGCCTTCAGCAGCATGGTATGGGACACCAGCCATAGGAATAGGCTCACCATTGGCTTTACCACGATGCGTTAATGTAATTCCTAAGAGTTTTGCTGCTTTATGCGCATCTTCAAAAAAGAGCTCATAAAAATCACCCATCCGATAAAACATCAGTGAATGCGGATTTTGCATTTTGACTGACATGTACTGTTGCATCATCGGGGTCAGGGTTGAAAGGTCAACTTTGGAATTATCAGCTTGCATGAAACGAAATACCTTAAAATAAAAATTTGTGCGCTGCTAAACGAATAACACTATTTTGATGAAAATTGGATTTAGAAAAAGTCCTTATATTTATATTGTCTCTTCATTCAAAACCACAGGTGTACGTTAACAAATCGTGTTGCTGATTCTAGCAAAAAAAGTGACAAGAAAATGCCAGAAAAGGTTTGTCTGCATGTAAAAAAAGCAGTCAAAATTTTATTTATAAACGCTAAAAAGTCTATGTGTAAATTCAATAATCGATACATTTACAAAGCGATAGACTGACTCAAACATCTAACTGCGCTTCAGCCTGAGCTAATCGATATTGGTTACGACCACTGCCTTTTGCAAGGTAAAGTGCACGATCGGCAGCCTATATAAATTTCTGAATTTTATCAGGTTTAGATGGAATGATTGTTGCCGTGCCGATGCTAATCGTCACAAATTTTGAAATATGGCTAGCTGGATGTGGAAGTTCGAGAGATTGAATACGGTGTAATAAATCTGCTGCCAAAGGTGCAATCTCAGCTTCAGTTAACATCGGAAAGAGGAGTAAAAACTCTTCGCCACCATAGCGCGCGGCTAACTCACCACTTCGATTGGTGATTTGGGATAAAACCTCTGCAATTTGGGTCAGGCAGATATCACCCGCCTGATGTCCTAAATGATCATTTTAATTTTCAAAAAAATCGATATCGATCACCATGATGCTTAACGGTTGTTGATGACGTAGGGCATAACGCCATTGCTGTTCTAAAGCTCCTTATAGCGGACGACGGTTTGCTAGCCCAGTCAGTGGGTCATGTTCTACCAACCAGCAACCATGGCAATATAAAAAACGCATACCTACAAAGGCATAGATGATGACCACGGCATACTTCATGGCTGCATGTAATAGCCATCATTGTGATCATTACAAATCATAGTAAAGATGATAAATATGATCGCAACAGCGCACATCGAGCCTAGGCAAGTATAAACATTAAAATAAGGGTTTAATGCGGAAAAAAAGATAAATCCCATGCAATCAGAATGATAAACACTACCCAAATATACAGAGGAATCTACAAAACTGCGTTATGGAATCACTTGATAAATCCCCGAACATAACAGGGCATACAGGAGAAAAATAATGATTCCGCGAAAACGAAATTCTTTCGCCGCTTCATCACGGTAGAGCGGCTGATAAATGGATTCTAAATTTGGCGTAAAATAAACTTTATTTAATCTAGTTTTGATTAAACCCTCAATTTCATCCCGATGAAGTAACTTTGAGCCTTTTAATTTCATAATTCGATATGCTCATAAAAAATTTAGGATATGTGCACAACTTTTTTGTCTATATTTAACCCGTATTTATCTCTAATATAAGATTTGTATAAAATTTAACAAGTGATTTTGAGTTTTAAAATGATTAAAAAATAAAGGCTTATATAATAATTATGTGAATATTGGCATATTCAAGTAAATGCAGAAATGAAAAAAACCGATCCTGAGATCGGTTTTAAAATATGTAGATCGAATTAAATGTTGTATTGCATTATGGCTTATAGAGGCCAAGTTCAATCAAATGCAGTCGTAGTATACGGCGCAGTTCGAGTACAGCTTCTGGGGTTTCTTGAATTGAATGACCACCTTTAATGATCTTTTCTGAAACAGCATCCTCTAAATGCGCACTGGTGTATGGCACGACATCATCTGAGATTACATTTTTATCTTGGCTATTGGTGTTATTTCCCATAATTGAGTGAAACTTCAAGCCTTTACGCGGTTGAATATCTTCAGTGAGCGCAATAAATTTGGATTGATGGCTCAAATCACTAGGTCCATTTTGGATTAAGCCGTGGTCGATTTCACGGAATAAATCTTTCAGGTCTTCTTCCTGAGTTAACACATCACCCATAGCCGATAAGAAAGCGCCCGGAAGTTTAATGATTTTTCGAGCAGCTTTGGTAAACCAGCGATCTGCATATTCAGTACCACGATGCGGTGCAGCCAAGAAAATCGCACGGCTGAAATTTGGAATATCGTCAATTACCATACGTTGCTTCACGACTGGAATATTGCGGTACTGATTTAATTGACGCGAATTCATCATTTTTAAAGCAGATTGAGTGGTATCTGCTTGGCTGACCAGTAGTCGTGCAATAATGCCGCCCATACTATGACCGACTAAGACCGCATCTTTTTTAGCCGAAGCATTGGCGTCGACTTTATTAAAGGTCTGGGTCAATATGGAATAAATTTGGAAGCGGCTTTCAATAATCGGCATGTTGGTTGAATAGAACACTTGCCACACTTGATAATGCTCACGTAGCACTGAATCGCCCATAATATCGTTGGTGAGACGTATCCATGCTTCAGGGCTACTGGCAAGACCATGTACCAAGACGATGACTTTTTTGTCAGGATTATACGGTTCAAGCATGTAGAGATGCGGCATCGTGAGTTTTTCATCACGGTCAATTAGGGATAAATACGCGGCCTTACCCAAGTTGTTTTGTGCTAACCAAAGACCATAAGGTGCTGAAAAATTGGCTGCAAGGGCATAGTTTTTATTGGCAATATTGACCTGTTCATATTTGTACGGGTCGTAAGCCTTAATTTGAAACTCATGCTGATTTAAAATTTGATCAACTGAAGTTGTGGTGCTTAGAGGTTCCGCTGTTAAGGTTGCAGCTAAATAGCGCGCTTGATGGATATTAGGGTTTGAACCAGACGGATATTTAAAATCAATCGGGTTGATAATGTATTTGGCTTTGCCTGTTTCAACTGTATGTTCTTCGGGTAAAACCACAAGAAATTCGGAACCAAAACCATCTCGGCGGGTAATTGAACGTAAACCTGAGAAGTTGAGGTTATAGGTTGACATCAATTGTTCAATTTTACGATTTTTGAGTTCAGGATAGTGGCTGAAGTCAATATGATAGGTGGTTTGTCCGACTTTGATCTGTTGGGTGACTTCTTGCGGTTTATAACGTAGTGCATAGCTGCTAACCAGTTTAGCAATCCCTTGATTATAGAAATCTCGGATTTGAACTTGGCGGTTATCAAAAATACGGTCAGCAGGCGCACGTTTGGTTTTAAACATATAGGCGTGGCTATAGCGAATACTTTTATCCAGTAGCGTCAGCTGTTGATCTAAACATTTGTTATAAGTGTCTTGTTCAATTTTTTGTTTTTCTTCTGATTTGTGGCTACTGAGAAGACCTAATTTACAGGCTGAAGAAGACTCATATTCGATGGCTTTGGCTAAATATAATTCACTTGCCGTAGACAATAATTGTTCATCTTGAATTTGAGGGATCTGTTGTAGTTCATCAACACAGGCTTTCGGGTCTTCTATACACGCTTTGGCTTCACGACCTGTCATCGACAAGACATTTAAACTGGCTTCGCTGAGTTTGTTTCGAGAAATAATACTTTCACGTTCATTGGCAATCGAAACATTGAGTTTTTGATTTTTGACACTGACGACCTGACATCCACTCAGTACGCTTGTACTTATGATTCCAAGGAGCAGTATTTTTTTAATATTTTGCTGCATAAAGAGGCCGCGCATAAGGTTAAGTATTTTCAAATCATACGATAATTGTCAGGATTTTCAATTCACCTTAAATGAAAAAAGACCGTTAAAACGGTCTTTTTTCAAAAGAATTTTCTAAATCGTCTGATTTAAGACGCAGCTTTAGGTGGATTTAAAACTTGCCAAACATTCCAGCGACCTTGCTTTTCAATTTCTTGAATTAAACGATCAGCAACTTCTGCTTCTTGTGGATATTTAACTTTATAGTTCTTTAAAACCTGAATGGCGTTCTTTTTTTGTTCCATGGCAATATAGTTATTTGCTGCAGAAAGATACGCTTCTTGAACACCGGCTTTCATTGCTTTGTCTAAGTATGGAATCGCTTCACGTTGACCGCCACCTTCAGATAAACCGAAACCGAACCAGAAATTTGCTTCTGCATCATCTTGGTTGATTTTTAAAATACGCTGTGCATAAGTTAATGATTTAGTGGTGTACACAGAACCCAAATCAAGGTTACGTGCCATCACACTGGCTTTAAATGCACGAACTAAAATATCAAAAGAGGCGTTGTCTTTAGACGCAAGCGTATCTAATTTTTGCGTAACTTCCTTGAGTTTAAGCTCAAACCCTTTGCGTTCTTGGCGTTGAACAAAACGTGGTGGATAGTGACGTGCTTTACCTTCAACAAGCTGTAAGAAATCATCAATTTCAGTAATGTCGATTTCATTGTCACCTGCTAAAGCAGCAAATTTCATCGAACGTTCTTTGCTGTCTACAATTGGAATAATCAGACGGTTTTCTTCAAGTGTCAGTTGTTTAGATGGGTCGGTCGGGCTAGTTACCACCATCTTAGTCACAGGCTGTGCTGCAGCTTTTTGTAAATTTAATTCAAAAGGAGGTGGTGCATCGTAGTTAAATGGGTTGAGTGCGTAGAACGGTGGAGTCAGTTCAGGCTCTACAAAAATCATGGCATCTTTAGGAGCATTATTTTTAGTTGGGGCGCTTCCACAAGCGGCAAGGGTTAAAGCAATACAAGCAACTGCCAAGGGCTTAAGCGTCATATGATTCATCCATTAATTTATTTTATACAAAAAAGCACGTTGGTCAGTCTAAAAAAACTCTGAACAACATGCAAGTTAAAGGCAACTTATTATGATTGCTTTTGGTTAAGCTTTAGATTGATTACTTTGAGCTTCGCATTCGCGGCGCACATCTTCAATGATTTTAAGTTCTTCCTGACTAAAAGGTTGTTCATTAAGCTGTTGCTTTTTGAACGTTGGGTCAAGGAGAGACAAACGCTGACACAAATTATTCATACGTTTTTCATTGTGCTGAATACGATCTAACAATACACGCATACCTTCTAACATTGGGTCAGTTTGGTCTTGTGTTGCAGCATAAGGCTGAAAACCAATACTTTCTGCATAATCGCGACGACGGGTTTCCGCTTCATCTTTTGGCTTATCTTTGGTGATAAAGCGTGCTGGATTACCTACAGCGGTAGTATCCGCAGGAACTTCTTTGGTCACCACGGCATTTGAACCGACTTTGGCATTTTTACCCACCGTAAATGGGCCCAAGATCTTTGCACCAGCGCCAACCACTACACCATCTTCCAAAGTTGGGTGACGTTTGCCTTTGTTCCAAGTCGTGCCACCTAAGGTCACACCATGGTAGAGGGTGACATCATCACCAATTTCAGCTGTTTCACCAATCACCACACCCATACCGTGGTCAATAAAGAAACGACGACCGATTTTCGCACCCGGATGAATCTCAATGCCTGTGGCAAAGCGGCTAAAAGAAGACAATAGACGAGCTGAGCCTTTACACTCTTTTTTCCAAAGTTCATGTGCCATACGATGCATGATTAAGGCATGAATTCCTGGATAAGTCGTTAAGACTTCGAGCGTATTTCGTGCAGCAGGATCGCGCGCGAATACAGCCTGTATATCTTCTTTGAGCTGCTTAAGCATTAGATTGATCCTCATTGTCTGTAGATTTTTTCCATGTTCCGTTATTTAAAGCCTGTACTCGGCTAAAGATGCCACGTAATAAGTGGTATTCCATACGATCTAATTGTATACGTCCAAATAGGCGACGCAAGCGTAAAGGTAATAATCTTGGATTTTTTGGATCCATAAATTCAATCTCTGCCAGCATTTTTTCAATATGCGGGTAGAACTGTTCCATCATTTCATGGGTCACCAAAGGTTCATCCCATTCCATATCGATGTCATCGGTAACATGCATATTGGCATCAGGATTTGCCGTTAACTCGGTATGTGCAAGGGCGGCCATGCGCATTTCATAGCAAATGACTTGAATCGCTTGGGCAACGTTCAATACGCCATATTCAGTATTTACTGGAATAGTGACGTGGTAGTTGGCCATTGCCAATTCTTCATTGGTCAAACCACGGTCTTCACGGCCAAACACCACGGCAATTTCTTGCTGTTGTTCACAGACCGCTTTGAGAGACATTTCGGCAGCAGGGCGAGCGTCAAGTAATGGCCATGGGATGGTACGACTACGCGCACTAGTACCAAAGACAATATGACAATCTTTAATAGCTTCTTCTAATGATTCAACGATTTCAATTTGATCAATTAAATCGACAGCACCGGCAGCCAAAGCATTAATGTCCGGATGCGGGTAAGTCTTCGGTGCAACTAAGACCAACTTTGAAAGTCCCATGGTTTTCATGGCACGTAATGCACTACCAATATTTGCGGGTAATGTTGTATTCACCATGACAATACGCACATGGGAGAGATGTGCTGAAACCGCAGCATTGTCAGTTTGATTCATGATATTTCCAATATGTTTATTTAAAAAAGCAGTTCAAACAGCGTTTAAACTTTAAGAAAATTGATTGGCTTCTGCTTGGTATAAATCCATGGCATCATCCATGCTCATCCCATCTGGCGGTGGCGGAACCTGCGCAGGAATAGAGGCTTGTTCATAACTTACCGCTTTGGCTGCTTTGGATTTGACATGATATTCAACATGCAAAGATTCTTTACCAAAGTAGTCACGCAGCTTAGACAGTAATTCATCCAGTGGGGCAACTTTCCAGTTTAAGCCCAAATGAATGTCAGCCGTCGCATATGGGTAGTCAACATATAACTGCACAGGAATATGCGTACACATATCGACATTGCAGAAAGGCAGTAGAATATTTTGGATATCGCGTGAGAGCGTTTTACTAAAATGTTCCGGCGTTAATTTGATTTGAATCGCATTGGCACGTTTTTGACGGATTTCGTTCAGACTGAAGGCTTTAGTTAAGCGACCCATAGGGCGGTCAAAACCTTCACGTTCATAAATTTCACCTTCAATCACCACCACTTTTTCGTTTTGAATCACGTCTTTGAAGCGGTTAAAACGTTCGTGATTCGCAGACACTTCAATACGTGCTGTACCATCATCGAGTGTCACCATCATACGGTTCGGGAAGTTGGCTACATCGACGACTAAGCCTGCAAATACTGTAGTGACACCGCGACGTGTAGGCGTAAGTTCATTAATACGCTGTGAAATAAAGGCTTTTAACTCTGGGCGATACACATCAATCGGGTGACCTGTTAAATAAAGGCCGAGTGTGTCTTTTTCACCTTTAAGACGAACTTCATCTGACCACGGTTTAACAGGTTTAGAAGGTTTACGCTGAACTTCTTCAACTTCACCAAATAAATCCATCATCCCTGTTTCGCGGTTAGTGCGGGCTTGGTCAGCCGCTTGTACAGCTTCTGGCAATTGCGCCATCAAGTCAGCGCGCTCTAATCCTAAACAATCCAATGCGCCACCACGAATCAATGCTTCAAGCGTGCGCTTATTGATTTTTTTTAGGTCAATACGATGGCAGAAGTCAAACAGATCTTTATATGGGCCATCTTGGATACGTGAGTCAATCACAGACTGCATGGCAGCTTCACCGACACCCTTGATCGCACCTAAACCATAGACGATGGTTTTTGGATCGCTGGCATGGAAATTATATAAAGACATATTGACCGAAGGTGGCAAGACTTCAAGACCATTAATACGACAGTCATCGATCAAGAACACCACGTTATCGGTATTCTGCATTTCCGAGGTCATCACTGCTGACATAAATTCAGCAGGGAAATGTGCTTTTAACCAAGCGGTTTGATATGCAACAAGGGCGTAGGCTGCGGCATGGGATTTGTTAAAACCATAGCCTGCGAATTTTTCCATATAATCGAAGATATGGTTGGCCGTATCTGCATCAATACCTTTGGTTGCAGCACCTTCAGTAAAGATCTGACGGTGCTTAATCATTTCTTCGACTTTCTTTTTACCCATGGCACGACGAAGTAAATCCGCACCACCCAAGCTATAGCCAGCACAGAATTGCGCTGCCTGCATTACCTGTTCCTGATACACCATAATGCCGTATGTCGGTTCAAGGACACTTTCTAGTAATGGATGTAAGTATTCAAACTCGCCACCATGCATACGGTAAATAAAGTCAGGAATCAGATCCATCGGGCCTGGACGGTATAAAGACACGAAAGCAATAATTTCTTCGAACTTACTTGGACGTGCCTCTTTCAGCATTTTTTTCATGCCGACGGATTCAAACTGGAAGACTGCTGTGGTGTTTGCATCTGCGAACACAGCATAGGCAGGTTTGTCATCCAAAGGAATTAAGGAAATGTCGACAGGTGTAGTGATATCTGGACGGGCATTAATGTGCTTAATGGCATCTTCGATTACCGTTAAGTTACGTAAGCCCAAGAAGTCGAATTTAACTAGACCTGCAGCTTCCACATCGTCTTTATCGAATTGGGCTACACGGTTAGTTCCATCTGCATCACATAGGACAGCCGAATAGTCAGTTAACTTAGTTGGTGCAATAACCACACCACCGGCATGTTTACCTGTATTACGGGTAATGCCTTCAAGTTTGAGTGCCATTTCCCAAATTTCGGCTGCATCGTCGTTATCTGGGTTAGATGGATTGGTGACAATATCTTTTAGCTGTGGTTCGGCCTCAATGGATTCTTCCAAACTTAAACCTAAAGGCTTGGTCGGAATCATTTTAGAAATACGGTCAGCCAAACCATAAGATTTACCCAAGACACGGGCTACGTCACGAATTGCACCTTTTGCCGCCATGGTACCGAAAGTTGCAATCTGAGAGACCGCATCTCGACCATAAGTGCGTGCAACATAGTCAATAACACGGTCACGACCTGCAATACAGAAATCGACGTCAAAGTCGGGCATTGATACACGTTCAGGGTTTAAGAAACGCTCGAACAGTAGGTCATAACGTAGTGGGTCTAGGTCAGTAATTTTTAAACTATAGGCAACCAAGGAACCTGCACCCGAACCACGGCCTGGACCAACAGGGACGCCATTACCTTTAGACCATTGAATAAAGTCCATGACAATCAGGAAGTAACCTGGGAATTGCATGGTCAGGATGATCCCAACTTCATAAGCCAAACGTTCATCATAAGGCTTACGAATTTCTGGCCAGTCGTCACCACGTTGTTCGACAGGGTACAAATGCGCTAAACGTTCTTCTAAACCTTCTTTTGATAAATGTTCAAAATAGGTGTCAATTGTATGACCTTCAGGAATTGGATAATCGGGAAGGTCATGGAAGCCTAAACGTAATGACACATTACACCGTCGCGCAATGTGATAGGTATTTTCTATAGCCGTTGGAATGTCTGCAAACAGCTCCGTCATTTCCTCGGCAGTTTTAAAATACTGTTCAGGACTGTAATTTTTAGGGCGACGATTGTCACCGAGGACATAGCCATCGGCAATACAAACGCGTGCTTCATGTGCCTCGAAATCTTCTTTACGTATAAAATGCACATCGTTATGAGCAACCACACCAATGTTAAATTTCTTCGCAAGTTTTACTGCTTCGTGAATAAAGTCTTCTTCACCCGAGCGCTCAGTTCGTGTAATCGCTAGATAAACACGATTGCCAAATTTTTCGACCCATTCAGCTAACAGTGGTTCAGCTTTTTGCGGGTTGGAAGAGCAAAGCATTTTGCCGACATCACTTTGCATACCCAGTAAAACAATCAAGTCTTGGTGTTGATTTAAAATCCAATCTTTTTTTACGCAAGGAATATCAAGCTGTTGACCAGAAATATAACCTTCAGAAACCAACTCTGTTAGACTGCGCCAACCTTTATTGGTCATCGCTAGAAGAGTAGCTTTGTGTTCAGCATCATTCAAACGAATGGTTGAACCAAATATGGGTTTAATGCCTTTATCTAAGCACTTTTTATAGAATTTTACAGCAGCATGTAGATTTGAAAGGTCAGTAATGGCCAGAGCGGGCATTTCATCTGCAGCTGCAGCTTTTACAAGATCAGGTATACGTACAATAGATTCAGTAATGGAAAATTCTGTAAAAATACCAAGATGTACAAAGTGCATAGATGAGTCCCTGCGAAAACAGCTGCTGATTTTAGCATGCTCTGAGATCAAACTTGCGTTTATTGCATGGCTTTATACAGATTTATAAATTCACTGTTTAATCAATAAACGCTGTATGACAAGCACCATTTAGCAAGCAATACCTTGATTCACTGAAAAGGCAGTTAATTTGCCATTTTTAAAGTTGAAGGCTAAGTTGCCGATATAGGGTAGATCATAGTTTTGCGGCTCTTTCAGCACGGATTTGGCATGAGCAGGTGAGAGTAAAATCACATAAGCAACTTCATTTGGATTGGCTAATTTTGCACTTTTGGGGAAGTCTTTGACAAATTGTTGAAAGTTATATTGGCTTGTTAGGTTTTTTGATCCAATTTGAATTTTATCGTGTATTAGCGTGGAGTTGTCCCATTCCATCCAAACAATCCCTTTGGTTTGTCCAAGTTGGGCGAAGCTGTTTTTATTTTTATAGAATGAATCATTTTTAACTTGAGGATTGTCCTCAGCATAAATTTCAAATTTTAGAAATTTACCTTTTGATGTGACATGAAATTCAGTATTACCGGTACATTCTGAAAATTCATATTTTGGCTTCACTGGATTTTTGCTGATTAATGCATTTACTTTTGATGCAGACAAGGGTAAGGCTAAGTCAACATCATTTACCTTAATACTAGTGACATAGTCATAATCAGCAATGGATGCAGATGCTGCTGAAGTGATCAATATCTCAGTTGTGAAAAAAGTTAAGCGGAAAATTTGTGCTGTCAGTGTAGATTGTATGGGGAATATAAAATCCTGTTCTTTTGATGTTTTGTCGTAATTCAAGTTTTTGGAAACGTAATGTTGAGGGGCGAATTTTAAATTCTATTGTGTTGCTAATTTGCCGTCAAAGTAATTTAGGGTCAAAGAAATCTTGGTTTTAGTTCTGCATTAAAAACTAAATTTTAAACACTAAAAAGCCCTCCGAAGAGAGCTTATATAAATCGTGATGGCTCAACGTAACTTCGATAACCAATCGCCAAGACTTTGTACAATTTGCACCAAAATCAATAAGACAATCACGGTCATGATCACCACGCTACTATCAAAACGTTGATAACCATAAGAAATAGCAAGGTCACCGATACCGCCTGCACCTACTGCACCCGCCATGGCTGTTGCGCCAATTAAGCTAATCGTTGCAGTCGTTAAGTTTAAAATCAAAGAGCTACGAGACTCTGGTAGCACAAATTTAGTTATGATTTGCAGCGGAGATGCACCCATTGCTTGAGCAGACTCAATAATGCCGTCATTTACTTCGAGCAACGATGTTTCAATCAGACGACCAATGTAAGGACCAACATAGATTGTGAGCGGAACAATCGCAGCCCAAGTCCCAATTGATGTCCCTACAATGACTTTGGTCAAAGGAATGACCGCAATCAAGAGGATAATAAATGGCAATGAACGCAGCGCATTCACTATCGGGTTCAAACCATGGTAGATGACACGGTTAGGCAAAATGCCTTGTGGACGTGAGACATATAAGATCACGGCCTGGATAAAACCCCAAATACAGCCGAAGAGCATGGCAAAGAACACCATGTGAAAAGTTTCTTGTAGGGCAGTGACGAACTGATCCATAGACAAAGAACTTTTCCAAAAGGGTGCTGTAATTTGAGTCAGCCATTGAACAATTAAATCTCTCATTGCTGAACTCCTGCTTGAGTGACTTCAACACCATGTTGTTCTAAGAACGCCACCGCTTGTTGAATCAATGCTGTATCACCTAATAGCTGAACGAACATTTGTCCAATCACCGCACCATTAATTTCAGTCATATTGGCAAACAAAATATTCAGGCTAATATCAAACTGTTTAATTACCGCCTGAATCACAGTTTCTTGTGCCGAACTGCCGAGGAATTTTAAACAATAAATACTGTTATGATTTTGATTTTCTAAATTATTTAAAATATTAACAGGGAGCTGTTGCTGTAATACAGTTTGAATAAAGTTTTTCGTTGTATTGTGTTTTGGCTGACTAAAAATCTCTAAAGTTGAGCCATGTTCGATGACTTTCCCTTGTTCCATTACCGCAACATAATCACAAACGGATTCAATCACATCCATTTCATGGGTGACCATGACAATGGTAATGCCTTGTTCTTGATTGATTTTCTTTAATAACGCCAATACCGATTTGGTGGTTTGCGGATCGAGAGCAGATGTTGCTTCATCACACAGTAAAATTTTAGGATGATTGGCAAGCGCACGGGCAATCCCGACACGTTGTTTTTGACCACCAGAGAGCTCATCTGGATAAGCATTTTTCTTATGTTTTAAGTCAATAAATTCGAGCAACTCTTCTAAACGTTTTTGGCGTTCAGCTTTAGACACACCTAAAAGTTTAAGCGGCATTTCAATATTTTCTGCAACTGTTTTGGTTTGCAGTAAATTGAAGTGCTGGAAGATCATGCCAATATTGGTTCTTTCTTGACGCAGCTCTGCCGAATTTAAAGCAGTAAAGTCTTTATCATGAATAATAATTTGCCCTTCACTCGGACGTTCTAGCAAATTAATTAAACGGATTAAGGTACTTTTGCCTGCACCACTGTAGCCAATTAAACCGAAAATACAGCCATCTGGAATGTCCAGATTAATCTGATCCAGTGCTGTAACGGTTTGGCCTTTTAGCTCAAAATGCTTGGAGATATTTTTAAATTGGATCATAGCGTCAAAAAAGGGTTCAAAAATGAAAAAACAGGCAAAGTAAACTTTGCCTGTTTATTTGAAGAAATTATATTACTATTTTGCTTCAGTGAGGTAGCTAGTTGGTTTGTTTACATCAATTTTAGTACCACCAAAATGTTCATAGATGTAAGCTTTAACTGCTGGAGTGTGGTAAAGCGCGCCCACTTTTTGTAGAACTGGGTCATTTTGACGGTCAGCAGCAACAGCAAGAATATTCACGTTCATTTTTGTACTTTGATCGATTGGCTCATAGTAAACCGCATCTTTCAGTACGTTTAAACCACCTTCCATTGCAAGGGTATTACCCAAAACAATCGCATCAACTTCGTCTTTAACACGAACCGCAGTCGCCATTTGGATTGGCTTGATTACGATTTTCTTCGCATTTTCAGTGACGTCAGCAGGTGTACCTTTTACATCGTCAAAATCAGCTTTAAGTTTGATTAAGCCAGCAGATTGAAGTAGTAACAATGCACGTGATTCGTTTGCGCCATCATTTGGAATCGCAATGGTTGCACCTGTTTTAAACTCTTCAAGTTTTTTGACTTTGCTTGAATAGATACCCATTGGTTCTAAATAAGTTGTCGAAAGCGGTGCAATTTTATCTTTATTGTTGTCATTAAACGCAACCATATAGGCATATGACTGGAATGCATTAACATCAATTTCTTTGTTCGCTACAGCAGTGTTCATAGACACATAGTCAGTAAAGTTTTTCACTTCAAGTTTAATGCCAGCTTCTTTGGTTTCAGGAAGCGTAGCAATATAGCGCCAAATATCAGCATCTGAACCAGTCGAAGCCATGGTAACAGTTTGCACTTCTGCAGTGTCTTTTTGTTGTGCGGCGTCAGTTGCAGGGGCTTCTTGTTTACCACAGCCTGAAAGGCCCACAGATAAACCGAGAACTAATCCTAGGAGCTTTTTCATATATTCACCCGAGTAAATTTATAAAATTAATAAATTCACAAATCATATTATGGAGAGATTTACTTAAGTCTTTTATCAGACAGGCTGATAGATGCTTAATAATTTAAAATGCTACACAGACTTATACAATTAGATCTGAGTCTATTTCCAAATGGGAAAAGATAGCCATTGCAAGCTGCTGTAAACAAAAGATTTAATAAAGCAAATCTCTATATTTCACTAGGCATCATATCAATTTTTTATTATTCAATATAGTGATTTAAAAAGTTATGCTTAGCACCAAAAATGTATATGTAATATGTTTAATTAAATAATTTAATAAGTAAAAACAATATATTATTTATAATTAAACTATTTAAGTACGTCATTTGTATAAGTTTAGGTCTATATAACAAATTTTAAAATGTATTGCTGAAAAAATGATAAAAATGAAATAAGTCCTGTCATACACAAAATTTGTAACATTCATATGTGAAAATAACGAAGTGCTTCAATCTAATCTGCATTGAAATCTTTATTGATATATTTGAAGTTCAACTCTAATTCATGGTTTTTCAAAATCTTAGATCTAAATCTGAGGAAGATTGAATCCGCTATATTGTTTAATATAAACTGCTTAATAATTGATCATAATAAATTGCTATGTGAGGCACGCTATGTCAAATCAGTTTGATTTCGTCTCATTTGTAAAAAAGCCTACGGTTCATTATGGCGGTAGATCAGTGAGCCATGTTTTAAAAATGGAAGATGGTAGTCAAAAAACCATCGGTGTATTTTTGCCATCAGAGCAACCCATGACGTTTGAGGCGCATGTGAAAGAACGTGTTGAAATCACATCGAGGCAGTGTGTTGTGCAAATTGGCGAGCAGGGCGAGTTTGTTCAATATACGTCAGGCGAAAGCTTTATTGTTCCACAAGATTCTATTTTTAAAGTGCAATGTACTGATGTCATTGATTATGTATGCCATTTTGATTGAGCATGCTTAAACAGTTTGGAGTTGCTTTAGCATTGTGACTTATGATTTTTACTTCCAAAGCCATAGTAATTGATCTGTTTAGAGTTTAAACCCCCGCATTTAGCGGGGTTTTTTATATGATTACATGAATGATTTTGCTGTCTTATACGAAATCCTGCGGTGACTAAAATTAAGCTTTTTAACATCATCTATAGCCACTGTTTGGCAGAGTTAATGTACTTTAGTTTTGCCGTGAATAATTATTGAATTAGCAAAAGGGGATGTGCAAATAATCACTACGCTGTATTTCATACAGCACATGACGGTTTAATGGGTGTTCTGCTGGTACAAGCGGATGATTAAACTCGCGTACTTTATGCATACCTATGCGTTGCATGACACGTTCTGATGGTGTGTTCAAACTTGCAGTGAAGGAAATAACTTTATCTAGTCTTAAGTTTCTAAAAGCATGTTTGAGTACAGCTTTTGCTCCATCGGTGGCATAACCTTGATGCCAATATTGCGGTAGTAGTCGCCAGCCGATTTCAGGTGCATCGGCTATTTCAAACTCAGGTGGGTGTACGTGTAAGCCGATAAAGCCAATAAATTCGCCTGTGGCTTTAAGCTCGACGGCATATAAACCCCAACCACGTGTTTCTATTGCATCACGTAGGCGCTGCATAAACGCAGTGGCTTCAGAAGCACTCAGCTTTTTGAGGAAATAGCGCATGACGTCTTCGTCTGCGCACATTTGGATAAATGGGGCAGTGTCGGAGTCTTGCCATTGGCGGAGGATAAGGCGAGGGGTTTGGATAAAAATATGCATATTAAATATTAATTTGTATGGGTGTTTTCTTACTGAGACTAATGTAAATAATTTATAGTGTACATGATGATGGAATTGATATAAGTGAATAGTATTTGGGGGAGATGTAATTTGATTTGATGAACTAATCTTAATAGGCTTTTACATATATTTAGTTGATAAGGAGTAAATATGGAGTTGCAATACAAATTTTCAGAGGATGAATTTCTCGTATTATGCCAAGAAAATCTTGGGCGGGAAAAAACAACAGTTTTTGAAGATTTATATGAAGCTCTTATTCACTTTTTTAGTACTCCGGATTCAATCTCAATAACTGAAATAAAGCAGAATTACACATTTGGATACTATGATGATCACTTATCACTGAAAGAGTATATAGACAAAGGGAAAATGATAATCCCTTATCTTCAATTTGAGCTAATCAGTGATAAGGACATAGATCTGGATGTTACGGAAGTTAAACTACCTTCATTTATTATATTGTGTGATTTCCTTTATGGAGGAGGAATAACTAGGAAGTACAATATTAAAAATACAAAAATGAAAACCAAAAACAAAACATCAATACAGCTTCTTTCCGTTGAATTTCCACAAGCATTATTAACTAAGCTTTATTCACGAATGACACCACCAAAAAGTTTATTACCATCAAAATTAGGCTTTTATGAGTGGCGGCAGACTTTCTATAACAAAATGACAGGAGAAAGTTTCTTTTGCTCATGTTTTAAGGATGCTCTTGCCCAAAATCAGATTGGGTTGGCTGTACGCCACACTCACCTTAAAAATGCGTTAGAACATAAATCTGTTAAAGTTTCGATTTGCCATATCTACACCAATACCAATTCAGATTTAATCTATTGCCACAAAATGTATGGCTCGGCTTTTAAAGCTAAATATGGCGCTTACATTGCTAAATACGCATTTCAGGAAGGTATCAGTGAAAGGGATGCGGAAAACCATATTAGAGAGTTAAAAGGTGTTGCACGTATAGGTGAAAGGTGGGTTAATGAAACCTTATTATTTAACTATATCAATCTGCTATTTCCTCAATACACGGTTCAAAGAGAAGCATCACCAAGTTGGTTGAATAGACAAAGGTTTGATGTCTATATCCCTGAGCTAAATTTAGCGATTGAGTACCAAGGGCAACAACACTATCTTGCTGTCAACTTATTTGGTGGAGAAGAAGGTTTAAAAAGAACAAAGCAAAGGGATAAGGAAAAGCTTCAACTCAGTAAAGCAAATGGAGTGGATATTATCTATTTTAGCTACAAAGATAATTTAACTGAAAAATTAGTACAAAATAGGCTTAAAAACTATCTTAAAGAACCTCTATAAACGTGTATTTTTAATCATGGATATAGATGATAAAAGCCGTTATTTGAGCTATTTATTTATAAAAAACCCCGCACTTAGCGGGGTTTTTATTTAATCAAATGAATGATTAAGCATTTTCACGTGCAATTGCACGGTAGCCAATATCTTTACGGTATTGAACACCATCAAAAGTCACTTTTTGGCAAAGTTCTAAAGCTTTCGCTTGAGCTTCACCAATCGTATTACCAAGCGCAGTTACGCAAAGAACACGACCGCCTGCAGTCACAATATCACCAGTCTCAAGTGCTTTAGTACCAGCATGGAATACTTTCGCATCAGCCATTTCAGTGTCTAAACCAGAAATCACATCACCATTGCTAGAAGTTTCAGGGTAGCCACGTGACGCAAGAACGATACCTACAGTTTTACGCTCATCCCATTCCGCTTTCGCAGGTAAATTACCCGCAATACCCGCTTCAACTAAATCAACTAAAGATGATTTTAAACGCATCATGATTGGTTGAGTTTCAGGGTCACCAAAACGACAGTTAAACTCGATCACTTTAGGTTGACCTTGTTCATCAATCATTAGGCCTGCGTATAAGAAACCTGTATAAACATGACCGTCTTTTTTCATACCTTCAACGGTAGGACGCATCACTTCATTCATGGTTTTTTCAAATACGTCAGCAGTCACAACAGGAGCAGGAGAGTAAGCACCCATACCGCCAGTGTTTGGGCCTTGGTCGCCTTCAAAGATACGCTTGTGATCTTGAGACGTTGCCATTGGCAAAATGTTGTCGCCATCAATCATACAAATGAAAGAAGCTTCTTCACCTGCAAGAAATTCTTCGATTACTACACGTGAGCCAGCATCGCCAAATTTGTTGCCTGCAAGCATGTCATCAATCGCATCAAATGCTTCTTGATTGGTCATGGCAACAATTACGCCTTTACCCGCAGCAAGACCATCAGCCTTGATTACAATTGGCGCACCATTTTTTTCAACAAATGCTTTAGCCGCATCTACTTCTGTAAATACATCATAGAAAGCAGTTGGAATGTTGTGGCGTTTTAAGAAGTGCTTTGCAAATGCTTTAGAGCCTTCAAGCTGTGCAGCAAATTGAGTTGGACCCCAAATTTTTACACCTGCTTCACGGCAAGCATCCACAACGCCATTTACAAGCGGTGCTTCAGGACCAACCACGATTAAATCAACTGCATTGTTTTTAGCAAAGTCGATAATCGCAGCATTGTCTAAAATATTTAGTGCAACATTTTCGCATTTATTTTCAGTTGCAGAACCCGCATTACCTGGTGCTACAAATACTTTTGTGACTTTATCATCTTGTGCGATTTTCCATGCTAATGCATGTTCACGACCGCCATTACCCAAAACTAAAATATTCATCTAAAAATCCCTCAAAAGAATAGAATCCCTCCCGACCTCCCTTTAAAAAAGGGAGGGGATCACGCTTGAAAGTTATGGTTTCTTACGTGAAAAGTCCCCCTTTTTACAAAGGGGGATTTAGGGGGATCAATAAATACGACTTTTAATCAATTAGTGACGGAAATGACGCATGCCAGTGAAGACCATTGCAATACCAGCTTCATCAGCTGCAGCAATTGTTTCTTCATCACGCATAGAACCACCCGGTTGGATAATGCATTTGATGCCCGCTTTTGCAGCGTTATCAATGCCATCACGGAATGGGAAGAATGCGTCAGATGCCATTACCGCACCTTCAACCACTAAACCAGCATGTTCAGCTTTAATTGCTGCAATACGAGCAGAGTTAACGCGGCTCATTTGACCTGCGCCAACACCAATGGTTTGACGACCTTTTGCATAAACAATCGCGTTAGACTTAACGTATTTCGCAACTTTCCAAGCAAAGATCAAGTCATCAATTTCTGCTTCAGTTGGCGCACGTTTAGTCACAACTTTAAGGTCATCTTTCGTGATCATGCCTAAGTCTTGGTCTTGAACCAACAAACCGCCATTCACACGTTTGTAATCTAACTGAGCTTTACGTTCAGTAATTGCAGGAAGCTCGCCGCATACGAGTACACGTACGTTTTTCTTCGCGCCAGTCACTTCAAGCACGCCTTCAGCAACGCTCGGAGCAATGATCACTTCAACGAATTGACGGTCAACAATGGCTTGCGCAGTTGCAACATCTAATTCGCGGTTAAATGCAATGATGCCGCCGAATGCAGATTCAGGGTCAGTTGCATAAGCAAGGTCATAAGCCGCTTGGATGCCGTCTAAAGATACAGCTACACCACATGGGTTTGCGTGTTTTACGATGACACATGCAGGCTTAGCAAATGATTTTACACATTCAAGTGCTGCGTCAGTGTCTGCGATGTTGTTATAAGATAATTCTTTACCTTGAAGTTGTTTCGCAGTAGAAACAGATGCTTCAGTTGCTGTGTCTTCTACATAGAAAGCAGCAGATTGATGCGGGTTTTCACCGTAACGTAAGTCTTGAACTTTGTTCAATTGAGTATTGAAAGTACGCGCAAATTTATCTGCTTGACCTTCTTCCTTACCTACGCGAGCGCCTAAGTAAGATGCAATCATGCCGTCATACTGTGCAGTATGTTCAAATGCTTTAACCGCAAGGTCAAAACGAGTTGCATGTGATAATGCGCCTTCAGCTTTTAACTCTTCAACAACAGTTCCATAGTCAGATGCATTTACTACGATACCTACAGATGCATGGTTTTTCGCAGCAGCACGAACCATAGTCGGACCACCGATGTCGATATTTTCAATCGCATCAGCAAGTGAGCAGTTCGGTTTAGCCACAGTCGCAGCAAACGGATAAAGGTTAACAACAACTAAATCGATTGCATCGATGTTGTGTTCAGCCATCACAGTTTCGTCTAGACCGCGACGAGCTAAGATACCACCATGAATTTTCGGATGTAGCGTTTTTACACGGCCGTCCATCATCTCTGGGAAACCTGTGTGCTCTGAAACTTCAACTACGGCAACATTATTGTCTTTCAACAATTTGTATGTTCCGCCAGTAGATAAAATTTCTACCCCTAGAGCAGCAAGTTCTTGTGCAAATTCAACAATTCCAGTCTTGTCAGACACAGAGATTAAAGCGCGTTTAATAGTCATGATCTTCGTCACAGTTTTCAAGGAACAGATTAAAACAAAATTAGCAAAATGCAGGTTAAAAAAAATGCCTGCGGAAGCCGCAAGCATTTTATCATTTATTCACTCATTAAACCGTGAGCTTTCAACTTTTTACGTAAAGTACCACGGTTTAAGCCGAGAATCTCAGCAGCGCGGGTTTGATTACCACGTGTATATTCAAGAACTACAGATAGAAGAGGCTTCTCCATTTCCGCCAGCACCATATCGTATACCTGAGATGGTTGCTCGCCTTGCAATTGTGCAAAGTAATGGCGAACTGCGCGATCTACGTGAATACGAAGAGCGACATCAGATTGTGCAGTAAAAATAGGAGATTTGCTATTCATGCGAATTAATCCGAAAAATCAAATATCACTTGGGTAAAGTGATTTGTTAAAAGTGGTCTATAAACTTGAATGAACTCCGTTTTAGTTCCTAATGCGGAGTTCTAAAACTTGTACATTACTTGTAGCTTGACACAACTCGCAAAATTGTTCGAAAAATAAGCGTAACAATAGATTAATAATTGTTACAGCCTAAAAAACAAACAAAAAATCTACTCAATACGCAATAAATATTAAAGCGCACGGTTGGGATTGTATTTGTTGTGAAAAATTAGCGAGGAGTTTGCAGCACAAAGCTTTCGTGGCGCGTATCATACCATTGTCTAGGAAAAAGTGAGCAAGAAAACTGCATTTTTTTTATGTTTTTTTTAGTTTTTTAATAGTTTTTTCCAATATTAGGGGCGAATCAACTCAATTGAATAATTATCGAAGCTTTTGCGTGCAATAGGCAAGCTAAATTGGAATTTAAAAGGACTACTTTTTGGGATCCGTTGGATGCCATGCAGACTTTTGTCCAAATACTCTTCAGGTAAAAGCGTATAGTTTGCTATTTCAGCACCATTTTCTTTTAGTGAGATTTTCATATTGGGTAAGGCAAGGCTACGGTCATGAAAATTGATCATTTCACCAGTAAAACGTGTTTCATTATTTCCAATGCTACGAATTTTGACTTTTTTGGTACTAATTAAACTGTAGTGTTCTTCGAGACGTGAACAATTAAAGACATCACACACTGCTGTGAATGCAGCACCCATCACTGGACTATTTTTTAAATATTGAGGATTGAACCAGAAAAACTGGAATATAAGTGCACCAAATAAGAAAGCATTAATACAGAACCACATAAAATAGTTCAGTGGGGTACGTTTTTTATCTTTTTCAGCCTGTTCTGCCCAATTTACAGCAGGCAGGTTGCCGATTGGTTCGGTGCTGAAATAATTTAAGTTATTTAAATAAGTTTTTAGATCGATATTAGAGTTTTCGACTTTTTGATCAAATAGTTTTAATAAATGGTGGGTTGGTGTTTCTTCAACAGTCACTGGTGTAAGCGTATTATTAAATTCGCTGACATTAATAATAGTATTGGAGTTTTTTTGCGGTGCATTTTCTTGCTCAGGGGTAGAAAAAGACAACGCTTTATCTACCACCAAATGAGACAGTGCATTAAAAGATGTAGAGCACTTTGGGCAACAAACCATGCCCTGAGCGACAGTAAGCTGCGGAACAGTTACTTTATATGTTGTAAAACAAGTTGGGCAGTTAGTTAATTTGTCGCTCATAAGTACACATTTTAAATTTTAATACTGTTGGCGTTTACCCGAAATTCGGCACCATGTTTCGTCACGTTTTTCTACGTCTAATATATCAAAAAATTCAGAATAAACACTAGAAACATCAGAAACTTGCTCTTCAATCACACCTGCAAGTGCGAACTCTCCCTCAGATTTAATTAAAGTTGAGAATTCTGCAGCCAAGGCCATTAGAGGGCCTGCAAGAATATTGGCAACAAATACATCGGCTTTTTGTCCAGCGAGCTCTTGGTTGAACTCTTCAGGTAGGCCTACATACAGATTTTCCAGTACACCATTCAATTCGGCATTTTGTTGTGTTGCTAAAACGGCTTGTGGGTCAATATCAGTGGCATAAACTTTTTTGGCACCCAAAAGTAAAGCGGCAACACCTAAAATACCAGAACCACAACCGTAGTCGATTACGATTTTATCTTTAAGGTTAACTTTACCTAACCATTGTAGGCATAAGAATGTTGATGCATGGTTGCCAGTACCAAATGCCAGACCTGGGTCTAGTTTGATGTTTACGGCGTCTGCTTCTGGCGCTTCCATCCATTCTGGTACGATCCAGTATTTTTCACCAATTTGGATAGGCTCGTAAGCATCCATCCATGTGCGTTCCCATTCTTGGTCTTCAATGAATTCGCTACGCATTGGCGCATCAGGAAGTTGAGCTTTAATAAATGTTTCTAATGCTGCAACATCAATTTCTTCATCATCTTCTTGTGCATATATACCAGTTACGATCACTTTATTCCAAAGTGGTGTTTCACCTGGAAGTGGTTCAAGTAAATCCTGATTTTCTGCATCATCTAGCGTGACACTGACTGCACCTAAAGAACTGAGCAGCGTTTCAGTGTAATCAACTTGAGCTTTTTCAACAGTAATATGAATTTGTAACCACTTCACGGACATAACCTAAATGAGTTTTATAAAAAGCTATTGTAACGGAACTCGGCAACTTGCAGTTAGCGATTATCAAAATTGACAAAAAATAAAAGGATGCACGTGGCATCCTTTTAACTTTTCAGTGCCTTAACTTTTAATTGTTTCGGTTGTCGTTGTCGAGATTGGTGCAAAACGTGTAATTAGGAAGCCAAATACAGCGGCAAAGATGTACATAAAGATTGAATATACTGCCGCAGGCATTGCAACTGCAGAGCTGGCCATCACTGTTAAGGCAATGGTCATGGCCAACGTGCTGTTATGAATCCCGATTTCAAATGCACATGCACGTGCCTGAGCACTATTGATGCCGAAAAGTCGCGGAACAAAATAACCGATACATAAGCTGAAGATGCAGAATAGAACCGTTGCTAAGCCAACTTGAGTTAGATAAGCCGCAATATTTTGTCGTTCAGAGTAAATAGCACCGATAATAATTAAGATGAGAAAGACCACAGCAAAGATACGGAGTGGTTTATGCAGTTTCTCAGTCAGTTTAGGTGCATAGTGACGAAGCAGCATGCCTATACCGACAGGGATGATAATGATGCCGAAAACTTGGAGGATTTTTCCAAACTGCAGACTGATTTGTTGCCCTTCTTGCATGAAGTGCATGATCGAAAAATTCACGATCAATGGAAGGGTTAATGCTGCAATGACTGAGTTGATGGCGGTCAGGGTAATATTTAAAGCCAAGTCACCTTTAAATAGATAGCTAAATAAGTTAGCTGTGCTACCACCGGGTGAGGCTGCGAGTAGCATCAATCCGACAGCAAGCAGTGGTGGTAATGCTAGCAGTTTACATAGTAGAAAGGCGATACCGACAAGCAACACGAGCTGGCAAAATAATGCGATCAACACGGCTTTAGGGTGCTTGGTGACACGTGCGAAATCTTTGGGGGTAAGTTCTAACCCAAGCCCGATCATAATAAAGGCCAGTGCTAATGGCAAAAGAACCGTAATAATTCCAGAATCCATCTTATTTATTCTCCTTGAGCATATTTAATGGTTTTTCACCAAAGTCCTTATGGTGATTGCGTTAGAAAAAATAGTTTAGGTTTTCACTTGTTGAATCAAGTGACTGCCACGGCGCGTCAAAATAAAACCAAATAAGGTCGCCAATAAATACATAAAAATAGAATAAACACCGGCAGGTATCGCCACTGTGGTGTTTTCAAGCACACTCAGTGCGATGGTTAGGGCGATACTGGTGTTATGAATACCAATCTCAAAGGTACACGCACGAGCCTGTTTTTCAGGCACACCCGAGAGGAATGGAATTAAGTAACCCAAAAATAGTCCACTGAAACAGAGTAAACAGGTTGCAATGCCGACGCTGGCAAAATACGTAATAATGTTGGATTGTTCGCGCAAAACTGCGAGTGTAAAGATAAGAATTAATAAAAAAATAGATAACATTCGCATCGGTTTGTTGATGTGATATGCAATGGTCGGAAAGGAGTTACGAATAAACATACCGAAACATACCGGTATCAAAATAATCAGAAATACATGGGTGATCTTATCGATAGGCATGCCAATACTGGTACTTTCACCAACAAAATGCAAAATGGAAAGGTTGACAATAAAAGGCAATGTAAAGCACGAAACAACTGAGTTAATGGCCGTTAAGCTAATATTTAATGCAACATCACCTTTATATAGGTAGCTATAAAGGTTTGCTGTGGGGCCACCGGGTGAAGCCGCAAGCAACATGAGCCCGACCGCGAGTAAAGGGGGTAACTCAAGCAACTTACACAGGAAAAACGCAATGCTGGTCAGTAGAATGAGCTGAGTAAATAAAGCGATGAAAATAACTTTTGGATAGCGTCCAACGCGTAAAAAGTCTTTGACTGAAAGTTCAAGTCCCAAACCCATCATCATAATGGCTAAAGCAATGGGTAGAAAAAATGCAAATAATCCCGAATCCATGGAATTTCCTGATATTTTTATCCTTATAGTGTTTTTGAGTTTATCTCAGTTTGATAAATAAGCAATAAATAAAAGCGAGTAAAAACTGATGTTTTACCCGCTTTATTTTTGATCTGTTAATTGGTCGATATTTTTATCGACAATTGTTTATTTAGGACGAGGAGGAGTGAACCCTAAAGCACATTTTCCTTTAATTTCTTGTCCATTAATCGTTGCAGTAGTGGCTTTTGCATCTGCACTACATGTGCTTAATAATTCGGCTTCTTCGCCATGAAGATTTGCATTTTTGGAAGAACTAAAAAATTGTGGTTCGCAGGTACCATTCCAGATAATACCGCGATAGGCAAATGATACTTGAGCGCCTTGGCTTTTACCTTTACAGACTTGTTGATATCGCTGTGCATCATACACTTTCTCAACTTTATCATTGGCTGAGGCAGCAAGTGGTGATAAACATAAACCGCATAAAACCGTGGATAGCAAAATATTCTTATTCATGCTTATAGTCCTTATGATTCTCATGGGATCTATAACAGAATAAAAAATCATCAGAATAAAACAACAATCTTCGAGTAACATTTGCTTGAGAAATGTATATTTTTATATGGAATATGCAAAGTATGTATGTTCATAAAGAAATATATAGGCATAAAACAGTAGTCAATAACAATAAAATCGAGTTAATCAGTCAACTTATCGGTGAATTTTTGCTATAATCTTCCGTCATCCTTTTTTAATCTCCTTTACCACTATGCATTATCCTAAAGTTTACGATGTCATTGTTATCGGCGGCGGTCACGCGGGTACTGAGGCAGCTCTTGCTGCGGCACGTATGGGTCGACAGACTTTACTCTTAACTCATAATATTGAGACTTTAGGGCAGATGAGCTGTAATCCAGCCATCGGTGGTATTGGTAAATCACATTTAGTACGCGAAATTGATGCGCTTGGCGGTGCAATGGCATTGGCTGCTGACAAAGGCGGTATTCAATTCCGTATTTTAAACTCACGTAAAGGTGCAGCTGTTCGTGCGACTCGCGCACAGGCTGACCGTATTCGTTATAAAGCTGCGATTCGTGAAACCTTAGAAAATCAAGCGAACTTGGATATTTTCCAACAAGCAGCTGACGACTTAATCGTTGAGGGCGACACTGTAAAAGGTGTGGTTACTCAGATGGGTATTCGCTTTGATGCGAAAACTGTTGTATTAACTACAGGTACATTCTTGGGTGGTGTGATCCACGTAGGTCTAAATAATGCTTCAGGCGGTCGTGCGGGCGATCCTCCTTCAATTTCATTGGCTGCGCGCCTTCGTGAATTGAACTTACCTGTAGGTCGTTTAAAAACTGGTACACCACCACGTATCGATGCACGATCAGTTGATTTCTCTGTGATGACGCCACAGCCGGGTGATTTCCCATCTCCGACTATGTCGTTCATGGGTGATGCGTCGATGCATCCTGAGCAAATCAATTGCTATATCACACATACCAATGAGAAAACTCACGATATCATTCGTGGTGGCTTAGACCGTTCACCAATGTATACTGGTGTGATTGAAGGTGTGGGTCCACGTTACTGCCCATCGATTGAAGATAAAATTCATAAATTTGCCGATAAAGATTCGCATCAAGTGTTCTTGGAACCTGAAGGTTTGGACACACATGAGCTTTATCCAAACGGTATTTCAACTTCTTTACCATTCGACGTTCAATTTGAATTGGTTCGATCGATTCGTGGTATGGAAAATGCGCATATATTGCGTCCAGGTTATGCGATTGAGTACGATTATTTCAATCCACAATCATTGAAATTCTCTTTAGAAACCAAATCGATTAATAACCTGTATTTTGCAGGTCAAATTAACGGTACAACGGGTTATGAAGAAGCGGGTGCGCAAGGTTTGCTTGCAGGCTTAAACGCAGCACGTCGTGCATGGGATCAAGAGCAATGGACACCAAAACGTGATGAAGCGTACATGGGCGTGTTGGTTGATGACTTGATTACTCTCGGTACTAAAGAACCATACCGTATGTTCACGTCACGTGCGGAATACCGATTGATGTTGCGTGAAGATAATGCAGATCAGCGTTTAACAGCAATTGGCCGTGAAATGGGTCTGGTAGATGATACGCGTTGGGATTCGTTCTGCCAAAAAATGGAAGCTGTTGAAACTGAAAAAGGTCGTTTACAACACCTTTGGGCAGCGCCAAACAATCCACTAGGCAAAAAATTCGTTGAAATGACGGGTGATGACCTGTCTAAAGAAACCAATGCGATCGATTTGCTCAAACGTCCAAATATCAATTTCTCTCAAATTGCTGAATTGACTGGTTCAGAAGTTTCAGCATTTGTTGGAGAGCAAATTGAAATTGCTGTGAAATATGCGGGTTATATTAACCGTCAGCAAGAAGATGTTGCGCAAATGAAACGTTTGGAAGATACACGTATTCCTGCTGATTTTGATTACGATGTCGTTTCTGGTCTTTCACGTGAAATCACCCTGAAGCTGAAGAATGTATTGCCTGAAACATTGGCACAAGCAAGTCGTATTCCAGGTGTAACACCTGCAGCTGTTCAATTGGTGATGATTACGATTCGTAAGAATAACCAAGCGAAAAAATCTGCATAAGATTTTGAGTTAAATAAAAAACCCGCTCAGTTGCGGGTTTTTTTATTGCCAATAAATTATTGGCTGTTGGTATTTGATCGGATTAAATGAATATTTTGATCATCATTAGTTTTAGCTATGGTTTGATTATTAAAACCTTTCATAAACCTAAGTGATTGATAATTAATTATAAATAAAAAATAAGATCTAAAAAATATTGATATACAAAGTTTTAGGTTTTAATGGTGGGCTTTTGGTCGTGTGAATTTCGACCTTTGTAGTGGTATTTATTCTACCCAATAAAGCCGAAACTTCAGGGCATGGCGTACAAGTGGGTTTACGCTACATGAATGGAGTTCGATTATGGCAAATCAACAATCGGGAAAAATGCAAAAATTTCTAACGGTATTTTTGTGTTTCTGGGTAGCATTTTTTGAAGGTTTTGACCTGCAAGCGCCCGGTATCGCAGCAAAAGGAATCGCAGCGACATTTTCCTTAGATCAAGTGCAAATGGGCTATGTGTTTAGCTTAGGTGTGTTTGGTATGTTATTTGGCGCGTTCTTTGGGGGGCGTGTCGCTGACTATTTGGGACAGAAGAAAGTCCTGATGCTGTCGATTTTTATCTTCGGTGTATTTATGTCGATTACGGCAGTTGCACCAAGTATTGAAATTTTATATATCGCACGATTCTTTACAGGTTTAGGTTTGGGTGCTGCGATGCCAACGATGATCTCGGTGGTGGGTGATGAAGCGACGGATGCTAACCGTGGGCGCTTAAATAGTTTGATGTACTGTGGCTTACCCGTAGGTGCAATCTTTGTTGCTGGCTTGGGTATTGTCTTTAAAGATATCTCATGGCATACACTATTTTTAATTGGTGGTTTAACGCCTTTAATCTTGATTCCATTCATGGCGATTATCTTAAAAGATAAGCGTACAGAAAAAGTTCAGGCAGAAACCAAGGAAACGGTTCCACCGATGGGGCAAATCCTTTTTGCTGAACAGCGTTATAAGTATACATTGCCGCTTTGGCTGAGTTTCTTCTTTACCTTAATGGTGAACTATATTCTGATCAGTTGGTTGCCTAACTTGCTTATGGAACAAGGGTTGGAAAAGCAACAAGCTTTTATGATCATGTTGATGTTCCAAGTGGGCGCAGTGATTGGTACGCTGGGTTTAGGCTACTTGCTGGATCGCCTAAAATTATGGCAAATGGCAGTGATTATCTATTCAGGTTTGTTTGTGGCATTGTTTGTGCTGTTTACAACAAATTCCATTCCTGTACTTATTGCTGCAGGCATCATGGGCGGAATTTTCTCTACAGGTGGTCAATCGATTTTGTATGGGATCTCTCCAATTTTCTATACACCAGCTGGGAAAGTGACAGGTGTGGGAAGTGCAATTTCATGGGGACGTTTGGGTGCAATGACAGGTCCATTACTTACAGGCAAGATTTTGGCGCTAGGTCTAGGAACGACAGGTATTTTAATTGCAAGTGCGCCGGGTATTGCTTTGTCGGCTATCGCGGTGGCTGCATTATCTGCCTATAAGTCATCCCTTAAGAAATAATCGAAATCAGTCAAATTTAAAGGAGCTACGGCTCCTTTTTTATTGAATAAATATCTTTAGCTGAAACTTAGTTTTGTTAGAATAAATCTAATATTTATGAATAAATTTACTTCTATGTCTTATCAATTGATCGAACTTGATATTTCTCCTTCAGATAACATTCAGTGTCCACATTGTCAGCAGCAAGTGATTGATTGGTCAGAAGAGCAGTATGTGCAGCCATGTGAGCATGTGCTGTTTATTGCAATGGATATTGGTTTTGAGTTTATTACCGATGAATTTGAGCAAACCATGCAGCATACAGTCGATGACTTGCATGCCAATGATGATCAGTATCATATGTTTACTGAAATTACCGCCTCAGGTTTCCCTGAGTTTCTGATTTATAAGTCTGATTTAGGTGTGGAAGGTTATTCACGCTATATAGGCTTTACAGCATAAAGTTTTGCTAAAAAATCTTAACATTAAAAAAGCCAGTCAAGTGACTGGCTTTTTTAATGTTAATCAGAAAATTAACTTTCTAATTCTTCTTCGACATCATCTTCGGCACTGTCCATACCGAGTTCTTTGAGTTTACGGGTTAAGGTATTGCGACCCCAACCTAAAAGTTCTGCTGCATGGCGCTTACGCCCACGTGTTTGCTGTAGTGCTGCATTGATGAGGGTGCGTTCAAACATTGGTGTGGCAATGTCGAGAATTTTCATCTCACCATTTTTAAGTTTTTGTACGGCCCATTGACCAAGTAACTCATCCCAGTGATGCACACCAATACGATCAATCCCTTGAGTAGCAGGATTGCCATCTGTGCCTTGAATTGGAATCTGTTTTAATTCAGACGGTAAATCTTCTGGATAAACTTCACGGCCTGTGATCATAACCGTTAACCAACGACAGGTATTTTCAAGCTGACGTACATTACCTTGCCACGGCAGTTTTTGCATGTATTCTTGCGTTTCAGGACGAAGAATCTTCGGACTTACCCCAAGTTCTTTACCTGCACTTGCTAGGAAGTGCTGTGCAAGCATCGGAATATCTTCACTACGATGTGCAAGTTTTGGAATATGAATACGAATCACGTTTAGACGGTGGTACAAGTCTTCACGGAAGCGACCTTCATGTACTAATTTTTCTAAGTCTTGGTGTGTCGCTGCAACGATACGCACATCCACCTTGACTGGAATGTGACCACCAACGCGGTAGAATTCGCCATCCGCTAAAACACGCAGTAAACGTGTTTGAGTTTCAAATGGCATGTCGCCGATTTCATCAAGGAAAAGTGTTCCGCCATTGGCTTGTTCGAAACGCCCTTGACGCTGCGTGTTGGCACCGGTGAAGGCGCCTTTTTCATGACCAAATAATTCAGTTTCGATCAAATCTTTTGGTATTGCCGCCATGTTGAGGGCAATAAAAGGCTTGTTGCCACGTGGTGAATGCTTATGCAATGCATGCGCAACCAATTCTTTACCCGTGCCTGATTCACCATTAATTAATACAGTAATGTGTGATTGAGAAAGACGACCAATAGCACGGAAGACTTCCTGCATAGCAGGAGATTCACCAATAATCTCTGTAGATTGAATCGGTTGAATGGTTTTAGCAGATTCTTGTTGTTGTAATTTGGCAATATGCAAAATTGCACGGTTTACAAGTGCTAAAGCTTCATCAATATCAAAAGGTTTTGGTAGATATTCAAATGCACCCGTTTGATAGCTTGACACAGCAGATTCTAAATCTGAATGTGCGGTCATGATGATCACAGGTAAGTCAGGGTAGTTGCCTTTGACTTTGCCTAAAAAGGTCAGTCCATCAATACCCGGCATACGAATGTCCGTCAAAATAACATCTGGCGCATCGACACTTAACTGATCTAAAGCGGATTGTGCTTCTTCAAAACTGGTAACATCAAAACCTTCTTCTTTGAATGTTTTTTCCAGCACCCAACGCATGGCGCGATCATCATCGATGACCCAAATCTTATTACGCGACATGATCTGACTCCCAAGGTAAATATAGGCTAAATACTGTTTTTCCAGGAACTGATTGGCATTCAATCATTCCGTTATGTTGATGCATAATATTTTGTGCAATGCTCAGGCCGAGCCCTGTGCCTTTCGCTCGTCCTGTCACTAAAGGGTAAAATACGGATTCTAATATTTCTTGTGGGACACCCGGTCCATTGTCCTCAATGTCAATGCGCACCGCAGAACGTTTTAATACACCGTTGATGGTGACTAAGCGTTGAATTCGTGTGCACAAGGTGAGTTCTGGTTGATGCTCAACAAAGAACTCTTTATTTTCAGTCATCGCCTGAACAGCATTAACACTGATATTTAGCATGACCTGAATCAATTGATCACGATCTGCCAGAACATCTGGTAAAGAAAGGTCGTAATCACGGGTGATTTTAATTTTCTTTTTAGTTTGGTTGACGATCAGTGAACGGACACGTTCAAGTGGTTCGTGCACATTGACTGGTTCGTAACTTGGTAGTTGTCTTGAACCCAGCATAGTGTCAGCAAGATTACGTAATCGATCCACTTCACTAATAATAATGTCGGTGAATTCACTGTACTTCGGATCATTTAAGCTACGCGCTAAAAGTTGTGTCGCCCCACGGATACCACCGAGTGGATTTTTAATTTCATGGGCAACACCACGAATCAGTTGTCGTGCGACTTGATGCTGTTGAATTAGGTTTTCTTCTTTAGAGATTTTCAACATCCGGTCGATTTGATTGAGTTCAATCAATAGCAACGGGTGGTAGGGTTTGCCAGAGTTGAGCTGTGACACGGTGTAATCAACATGAATGTCTTTAAAGTTGACATTAATCGTTGCTTCTCGGCGCGTATAGTGCTGGCCAGAAGTTAATGTATTCATTAATGCATCATGCGTATTGAATTCATCATCGGGCATATGAAGTAAATTTAATACAGGCTGACCTGATGCACGAAGTAAGCTTATGTCAAAAAGCGCTTCACAAGATGAATTTAAATAAAAAATATTCAGGTTGCTATCGACCAATAAAATGGCAGTGGTTAAATTATCCACTAAAAGCCGGTAATCAATCGTCATAGTCTGATCCATTAGCGAGAGGTTCCTGTCTTAAAATGGCGCAATGGCATCTTCATAAAGCAAATCGTTCAATCTAATAAGGTTCGAATTGATGCAACTTATGCAAGATATAAGCCAACTATTTGAGAAATACGCTAAGTTTTGATGCTTATTTGAATAAATGCGCTTATTTAAGACTTTAAATAAAGTGTATAGCCGATTAAAAACAGTCTGTAAATCTAAAATGCATTAAAATGGTGCAAATGAAATTATGTGAATGAATTTATAGCATTATTTTGGTGCGTGATATAAAGAGTGGCCTTTTCACCTGTTTTTATGTTTTGAAAAGACATACAATACGCGGATTATAGTGGAGCGCAGATTCATGAAATCCCCCAAAGTCGGTTTTGTTTCTTTAGGTTGTCCTAAGGCATTGGTAGATTCCGAACGAATTTTAACTCAGTTAAAGACTGAAGGTTATGATGTAGCATCAGATTATGATGGTGCGGATTTAGTAGTTGTAAATACCTGTGGTTTTATTGAATCTGCAGTACAAGAGTCGTTAGATGCCATTGGCGAAGCGATGAGTTCAAACGGTCGCGTAATTGTGACTGGTTGTTTAGGTAAAGACGAAGACAAAATTCGCCAAATGCATCCAAATGTCTTAAAAGTGACAGGTGCTGCGGCATATCAAGAAGTGATGGAGGCTGTGCACGAATACGTGCCTGAGCCACCAAAACACAATCCGTTTATTGATCTAGTACCTGAGCAAGGTATTCGATTAACACCAAAACATTATGCTTATTTGAAAATTTCAGAAGGTTGTAACCATCGTTGCACATTCTGCATCATCCCAAGTATGCGTGGTGATTTGGTTTCTCGTCCAGTAGGTTCAGTATTGACTGAAGCTCAAGCACTGAAAAAAGCAGGCGTAAAAGAAGTTTTAGTGATTTCTCAAGATACATCTGCTTATGGCGTAGACACCAAATACAAATTGGACTTCTGGAACGGTCAGCCCGTTAAAACCAAATTCTATGACATGTGTGAAGCATTGGGTCAATTGGGTATCTGGGTGCGTCTGCACTATGTATATCCATATCCACATGTAGATGCTGTGATTGACTTAATGGCGCAAGGCAAAATCCTGCCGTATTTGGATATTCCATTCCAGCATGCAAGTCCTAAGATTTTAAAACTCATGAAACGTCCTGCACACAGTGAAAATACACTGGAGCGTTTAAAAGTTTGGCGTGAGAAATGTCCTGAGCTGGTGATTCGTTCTACATTTGTTGTGGGCTTCCCGGGTGAAACTGAAGAAGACTTCCAAATGTTGCTTGATTGGTTAAAAGAAGCGCAGCTTGATCGTGTGGGTTGTTTTACTTACTCACCAGTTGAAGGCGCGACTGCAAATGATTTGCCAGATCATGTGTCTGAAGAAATTAAACAAGAGCGTTATGAACGTTTCATGCAAGTTCAGCAAGAAATCTCTGCTGCGAAATTGCAAAGCCGTATCGGTCAGAAAATGACAGTACTGGTGGATGATCTTGAAGAAGAGTTCCCAGTTGCTGTTGCACGTTCTTATGCAGATGCACCTGAAATTGACGGTAATGTATTTGTTGAAGATATCGATAAGTCAGTGATTAAAGCAGGTGATTTACTTGAAGTGGAAATCACAGATGCAGATGAATATGACTTATTTGCAAAACTGATCTCGGTTAAGTCTGTTTAAACGATTCATTAAAAATAATTGAAATTAAATAATTCGGAGTTGATGATGCTTGATTCTAAAAAACCACGTTTTGGTCGCATCCTGCTTAAGCTTTCAGGTGAAGCTTTAGCGGGCAATAAAGAGATGGGTATCGATGCACAAGTGCTCGATCAGATGTCACTCGCAATTGCGCACCTTGTTGGTTTGGGTGTTCAAGTGGGTATCGTTGTCGGCGGTGGTAACCTTTACCGTGGCAGCCAATTACAAAAAGATGGTTTGGTTGGCCGTGTAACAGGTGACCAAATGGGTATGTTGGCCACTGTGATGAACGGTTTGGCACTTCGTGATGCTTTGGTACGACGTAATATCAAAACTCGTCTAATGTCAGCTTTACCCATTGGTGCAGTAGTTGAATCATACTCTAGCCGTGATGCTATTCGTCATTTAACTCGTGGCGAAGTGTGTGTATTTGTCGCAGGTACGGGTAACCCATTCTTTACGACAGATACAGCGGCATGCTTACGCGGTATCGAGATTGAAGCCAATCTTATCCTTAAAGCGACGAAGGTTGATGGCGTATACAACAAAGATCCAAGTAAATATGAAGATGCAGTGAAATACGATGCATTAACATTTGACCAAGTTTTAGATGAAAAACTGGGTGTGATGGATTTAACTGCGATCTGCTTATGCCGTGACCACAACGTTCCACTTCAAGTATTTGATATGAACAAATCAGGTTCATTACTTTCAGTGGTAATGGGTGAAAAAGAGGGTACTCACGTTACTAACTAATGTACGTGGGCCTTAAAGCTCTTTATACTACAAGCTATTTTAGAATTTACATCTTTTCGAATTAAGTAAGGAAGATCACATGATTAACGATCTTAAAAAAGACGCAGAAGACCGTATGAACAAATCTCTAGATTCTCTAGAGCATGGTTTTGCTAAAGTTCGTACAGGGCGCGCGCACCCATCAATTTTAAATGGTGTTATGGTTCCTTACTATGGCTCTGATGTGCCATTAAACCAAGTAGCGAACGTGGGTGTAGAAGACTCTCGTACTTTACTTGTTCAGCCTTTTGAACGTTCAATGGTTGCTGCAATTGATAAAGCAATCCGTGAATCTGACTTAGGCTTAAACCCGATTACTGCTGATGCCATCCGTGTTCCTATGGCTGCATTAACAGAAGAAACACGTAAAGACATGCAGAAAGTTGCACGTAACGAAGCTGAAAATGCAAAAGTTGCGATCCGTAACATCCGCCGTGATGTTTTGGGTGATATCAAAGCATTGTTGAAAGAAAAAGAAATTTCTGAAGATGATGAGCGTCGTGCGGGTGATGACATTCAAAAAATCACAGACAAATTCGTTGCTGAAGTTGAAAAACGTCTGGCTGCAAAAGAAGCTGAATTGATGAAGGTCTAAGTTTTAATGACTTCATCTGAAGAAACTTCCCGTCTTCCAAAACATGTTGCCATCATTATGGATGGCAACAATCGTTTTGCCAAAAAGAATCAAATGCAAAAAGGTGAAGGGCATCGTTCTGGAAAGGACATCCTAGATCCCATCGTTGAACATTGTCGTAATAGAAATATCCAAGCACTGACGGTTTTTGCTTTTTCGAGTGAAAATTGGAATCGTCCTCAGTTTGAGGTTGATTTGTTGATGGCTCTTCTTGAAGAAACCATTCATGAACAGTTGCCACGCATGGAAAAATTTAACATTTCCCTACGTTTTATTGGTGATCGTTCTCGTTTATCTCCTAACTTACGTGACTTAATGTTGCAAGCTGAACAAAGGACTGCTAATTTCGACAGCATGACTTTAACTATTGCAATTAGTTACGGTGGTATGTGGGATATGACACAGGCTGCAAAAAAAATCGCAGCAGATGTTTTAACTAACAAAATAAATCTTGAAGCAGTGGATGCTGAAGTCTTTGGTCAATATGTCAGTTTAAGTGATCTACCTCCGGTAGATTTGTTAATTCGTACAGGTGGTGATTTCCGTCTCTCGAACTTCTTGCTTTGGCAAGCTGCGTATGCAGAACTTTATTTTACCCAGACATTATGGCCTGAATTTACCATTGAAGAATTTGACGACGCACTAGCGGTATTTGGTGGTCGTGAACGTCGTTTTGGTAAGACTTCAGAGCAGATTCAACAAGAGCAGTTTGAGAATAAATAAATGTTAGAGCGGATAATAACCGCATTGGTACTGGTTTCAGTTGTACTGAGTTGCATGTTTGCAACCGAGTCTAAATACCCAATGCTTGTGCTGATGATTATTGCATCAGCTGTCGCGGGTTATGAGTGGTTCAAACTCATGCCGCGGAATACACAAAATGTGATTAAACCTTTCGCTTGGGGCTATGGTCTAGTCACTGCTATTCTTTCAGCACTAGCATTGCATTTTACAGATGTTGCATTACTGCTTTGGGCGGCTTCGATCTTTACTTGGATCTTAAGTGTCTATTGGGTGAAGTCTTATCCTGATTACGATAACTGGTATAACCCGAGTCTGAGTGGTATTGGTTTAGTCTTAGTTCCTGCTGCGGTAACTGCTATTTTTTCTGTGTGGATGAACTCACCGTGGTGGCTCATGTATCTGTTCCTGTTGGTATGGGGTGCAGACAGTGGTGCATACTTCGTGGGACGTAAATTTGGTAAGAAAAAACTTGCACCAGATGTGAGCCCGAATAAATCGATCGAAGGTTTATACGGCGGTCTATTCACTGCAATGCTAATTGTCATTATTGTTGAAATTATTTATCTAGATTTAAGCATCGCTGAACATATTTTATTTTTAATTCTTTCAGTAATAACGGTATTTAGTTCAGTACTTGGTGATTTGTTTGAATCGATGATCAAGCGTCGTGCAGGGATCAAAGATTCTGGTCGTATTCTTCCGGGACATGGTGGTGTGCTGGACCGTATCGACTCGTTGCTTGCTGCAGCACCTATCTTTGCAGCAGGTATGTATGTTTTAAAATTAATTGGCGTAGATTTATAGATGTCACAATCTGTTTGTATATTGGGTGTAACAGGATCCATTGGTCAAAGTACTTTAAAGATTCTGCAACAGCACCCCGAAGAGTATTCAGTTTTTGCAGTCACTGCACATAGCCGAATTGTAGAACTTGTCGAAATATGCAAACAATATCGACCGAAAATCGCAGTTGTTCCATTCAATAAAGTGGATGAACTGCGCCAATTACTCGTAGCTGAAAAATTAACTGATATTGAAATCCTGCATGATGAAGCAGGATTAATCGCAGTAGCAGAACATCCACAAGTTGATGTGGTCATGGCAGCTATTGTGGGTGCGGCAGGGTTGCTACCTACATTGGCTGCTGCGAAAGCAGGTAAACGCGTGTTGCTTGCAAATAAAGAAGCGCTGGTGATGTCGGGTGACATCATGATTCAGACCGCACGTGAAAATAATGCTTTGTTGCTGCCGGTCGATTCTGAACACAATGCAATCTTCCAATGCTTACCTGAAACTTATCTACAAGGTGAGCGTCATGGTCAGCCAAAGCTAGGTGTCAAACAAATTTTACTTACCGCTTCTGGTGGTCCATTTTTACATCATAGTTTAGAACAATTGCAAAGTGTAACGCCGGCCCAAGCCTGTAAGCATCCAAATTGGTCGATGGGGCAAAAAATTTCAGTTGATTCTGCAACGCTAATGAATAAAGGCTTGGAATTAATCGAAGCCTGTCATCTTTTTGCAGTTGAAGAACAATTTGTAACAGTTGTTGTCCATCCACAGAGTATCATTCATTCAATGGTTCAATATGTAGATGGTTCGACTTTGGCACAAATGGGAAATCCTGATATGTGTACGCCTATCGCTCATGCATTAGCGTGGCCAAAGCGTATTCAAACACATGTGCCTCCATTAGATTTATTTGTTCATTCACAGTTAAACTTTGAACAGCCTGATATACAGCGATTCCCAGCACTAAAATTAGCACGTCAAGCCATGAAGGCTGGGGGCTTAGCTCCTACGATTTTAAATGCAGCCAATGAAATCGCCGTGGCAGCATTTTTGCATGAGAAAATTGGCTTTACTCAAATCCCTCAAATTGTGGAACATGTGTTGGGGCAAGTTGAAAACTCAGCTGCAAATAATATTGATGTTATTTTGCATGCAGATAAATCGGCACGTATGGTTGCTGAAAAAGCAGTATTGAATTCAGGAAGTTAAGACATGAATGCCTTGTTTATGATTATTGCAGCAATATTGCTACTTGGACCGCTGATAGCGATTCATGAATTTGGGCATTATTTCGTTGCACGTAAACTGGGCGTAAAGGTTTTGGTGTATTCGATTGGTTTTGGCCCAACACTACTTAAGTGGACGTCAAAGAAGTCGGGTATTCAATATCAACTGTCTACATTACCACTAGGTGGTTATGTTAAAATGTTGGATGAACGAGAAGGTGATGTCGCAGCAGAAGACTTACCAAAAGCATTTAACCGACAACACCCTTGGAAGCGTATTGCAATTGTTGCGGCAGGGCCACTCATTAACTTGGCTTTTGCAGTAGTGTTGTTTTGGATTTTATTTTTACCAGCTCAGGAACAGCTCAATACGCGCGTAGGTAAAATTTTACCGAATACGCCTGCAGCAGCTGCGCAAATGCAGTCTGGTGATAAAATTACTGCCGTAGATGGCACTCAAGTATCCACTTGGGAGCGCTTGAATTATGCCTTGGTTGATCGTGTAGGTGAAACTGGCAATATTCAAATTCAAGCTGAACGAGCAGGGCAAATTCAAAACTTCAGTTTACCGATTCAAAGTTTCTTACGCGATCAAACTCAGTCACCACTCGATGTTCTTGGTTTTACACCGTATCGTCCTGAAATTCCTGCAGTGGTTTCAAAACTCAGTGAAGATGGCGCAGCAATACGCCAAGGGATGCAAGTGGGTGATCGAATTGTTTCGATTGATGGCGTAAAAATGAAAGACTGGTTTGATGTTGTACAAGTTGTACAAGCTTCTCCAGAAAAGTTACTTAAAATTGATGTTTTACGACAAAATAAAATTGTGCATTTAAGCGTGATGCCGCAAGGTAAGCGTGACCAAATGGGTAAAGTCACAGGGCTTTTAGGTGTACAAAGCGATCCGGGTAAAGTCAATATTCCAGCCGAATACAAACAAACCATTCAATACACGCCTGTAGAAGCGATGGGCAAAGCAGTAGAAAAAACAGGTCAGATCTCTAGTATGATCCTGAATTCTATTGTAAAAATGGTGCGTGGTTTGGTGGGTTTGGATAATTTATCTGGTCCGATTACCATTGCGAAAGTGGCTGGACAAAGTGCTGAAATGGGGTGGCAAACCTTCATTTCCTTTATGGCACTGATGAGTGTAAGTTTAGGTATTTTAAATTTACTACCAATTCCTATGCTCGATGGCGGTCATTTAATTTACTATTTTATTGAATTAATTCGTGGTAAACCTGTTTCTGAACAAATACAATTGGTTGGATTAAAAATTGGTATGGTATTGCTGGGTAGCATGATGCTACTGGCTCTATTCAATGACATTATGCGTTTATAAGAACGTTATACGAAATAAATTAACAGCGGAAAAGACTGGCATGCAGCACAAACATTTATTTATGCCATTGGCACTGGTTAGTGCTATGGCCGTAGCACAACAAGTATATGCAGCAGATGATTTTGTAGTACAAGATATTCGTGTTGATGGCTTAGTGCGTTTAACTCCTGACAATGTAGCCGGAATGATCCCATTCTCCGCTGGTGATCGTGTCAATGATCAAATCATTTCAAACTCAATTCGTAGCATGTTTGCGTCGGGTTTGTTTGATGATGTGAAGTCTTCACAAGTCGGTAATACCGTTGTATATACAGTGGTTGAACGCCCAGTAATTTCTAAAGTTGAGCTAAAAGGCAATAAACTTATTCCTAAAGAAGCCTTGGAAGAAGGCTTAAAGAAAATGGGTCTGTCCGAAGGTGAAGTTTTAAAGAAATCATCTTTGCAAACGGTTGAAACTGAATTAGAACAACAGTACATGCAGCAAGGTCGCTACGATGCTGATGTAAAAGTGATTACAACAGCTCAACCGAATAACCGTGTAAATGTCTTAATCGAGTTTGAAGAAGGTCAATCTGCCAAAGTATTTGATATTAATATCATTGGTAATACGGTCTTTAAAGAAAGCGAAATTAAACAAATTTTTGCATTAAAAGAAAGTGGTTGGAACTCGATCATTTCTCGTAATGACCGCTATGCACGTGAAAAGATGGCTGCGAGTTTAGAAGCTTTACGTGCGATGTATCTCAACAAAGGTTACATCAACTTCAACATTACCAATTCAAGTCTGAATTTGAGTGAAGATAAAAAACACGTCTTTATCGAAGTTTCGGTGGATGAAGGTGAACAATTTAAGTTTGGTGAAACCCATTTCTTAGGTGATACGCTTTATACGCAAACTGATTTAAACGCTTTAAAACTCTATAAAGATGGCGATTTATATTCACAAGAAAAAGTGAATGGTGTGAAACAACTTTTACTTCGTAAATACGGTAACGCAGGTTACTACTTTGCAGAAGTGAACATTGTTCCTGAAATCAATAAAGACACCAAATTGGTTGATTTAAATTACTATGTGAATCCGGGCCAGCAAGTCACTGTTCGCCGTATTAATTTCACAGGTAACTCGAAAACAGCTGATGAAGTTCTACGTCGTGAAATGCGTCAAATGGAAGGCGCATTAGCAAGTAACGAAAAAATCGATTTGTCTAAAGTGCGTTTAGAACGTACGGGCTTCTTTAAAACCGTTGATGTTAAGCCTGCACGTATTCCGGGCACGCCAGATCAAATTGATTTAAATGTAAATGTTGAAGAACAGCATTCGGGTACAAGTACTTTAGCTGTTGGTTTCTCACAAAGTGGGGGTGTGACTTTCCAAGCAGGTTTGAGTCAAACCAACTTCTTGGGTACAGGTAATGCAGTTTCTATTGATTTGTCACGTTCAGAGACTCAAGATTACTACAACCTAAGTGTAACTGACCCATATTTCACTATTGATGGTGTACGCCGTGGTTATAACATGTACTACCGTAAAACCAAGTTAGATAACGACTATAACGTTAACAACTACGTCACTGATAGTTTTGGTGGTGGTATCAACTTTGGTTATCCGATCGATGAAAACCAAAGTATCAGTATGGGTTTGAATGTTGATCAAACTGATGTAACTACAGGCCCATATGTATCTACGTATGTCCGTGACTACTTACTTGCTAACGGTGGTAAAGCTACAGGGAAAGGTTCTTACTGCCCAAAAGATGCTAATGGTGAGTCTCAAAATACTGTACCTGTTTATAATGATAAAAACGAAATAATTGGTTATAAATGTGCTGTTGAAGAAATTACTTACGACAATGAATTTAAAGGTGATTTCTTAACTTATAACCTTAACTTAGGTTGGTCGTACAACACCTTGAATCGCCCGGTATTCCCTACATCGGGTATGTCACACCGCGTCAATGCCGAAATTGCATTACCGGGCAGTGATGTTGAATATCAAAAAATCACTTACGACGCACAAGCTTATTTCCCACTCGGTAAAGACTTTGTGTTACGTGGTTACGGTAAGTTAGGCTATGGTAATGATTTACCGTTCTACAAAAATTTCTATGCAGGTGGTTTTGGTTCGGTACGTGGCTATGACAACAGTACTCTAGGGCCGAAATATCCTGGTGTGTATTATGATGCGCAAAATCAGGTTGACTACGATCCAGAAGAAGTCGGTGGTAATGCTTTAATTCAATTTGGTACTGAATTGGCTTTACCTGTGCCATTTAAAGGCGATTGGGCGCGTCAAGTTCGTCCAGTATTGTTTGCTGAAGGCGCACAAGTATTTGACACCCAATGTGACGTTCCTAAATCTAGTGAAGACCGTCAATACTGTAAAGATAACTACGGTTTTGATATGAATAACATGCGTTATAGCGTTGGTGCAGGTTTTACTTGGATCACGATGATTGGTCCAATTTCACTGAGTTATGCATTCCCACTAAATGACAAAGCTGGCGATGAAACAAAAGAAATCCAATTCGAGATTGGTCGTACGTTCTAAGTACGACCCTTCTGGGAATAACAAAATTACAGGTTGATAAGATGAATAAATTATTTGCTGGTTTGGCGGTATTGGGTATGTCATGTTCTGCTGTGGTACATGCAGCAGGTTACGGTGTGGTTGATTTAGAAAAGGTGGTGGATCAAAGCACTTATATAAAACAACAAAATGCTCAAATTCAACAGCAATTGAAACCACAAACCACTAAAATTGAATCACTTGCTAAAGAGCTGGAAGCAATGCAACAAAAAGCTCAGCAAGGTGGTGATAAGTTGACTGCTGCGCAAAAGCAGCAAATGGGTCAACAGTATCAAACTAAACTCAAAGAGCTGACTGATTTACAGCAAAAAGTTCAAGCTTCGGTTCAAGGTAATATCCAGTCCTTAAATCGCACGATGGATACTCGAATCAAGCAAGTTGCAGAACAATTGCGCACAGAAAATAAGTTAGATGTTGTTTTGAATAAAAATTCAGCACTTGCGTATGACCCTAAGTTTGATTTAACTGATAAAATGATTCAAAAGGTTAATGCAATTAAATAATCAATGAATTCTCAAAAATTCAGTTTAGAAAAGCTTGCTCAACTTGTTCAAGGTCAATGTATTGGTCAGCTAGACTTGCAATTCAGCGGAATGGCAAGTTTGGAGAGTGCTCAACCACATCAGCTTGCATTTTTAAACGCAGATAAATATCTGAATGAAGCTCAACAGTCTAAGGCTGGTGCGCTGATTGTGACTGCAGACATGCAGTCACAAATCCCTTCACAGCAAAACTTCATTGTTGTACCCAATCCGTATCTGGCTTTCGCTATTCTAACGCATGTTTTTGAAAAGAAATCTGTAGAAATAGGAATTGAAAGTACTGCCCAAATTCATCCTTCTGCAATCATTTCTGATACTGCTTATATTGGGCATTATGTGGTGATTGGTGCGAATAGTGTGGTGGGCGAAGGTACTCGCATTGAATCACAAGTGAAGATTGATCACGGTGTTGAAATTGGTAAAGATTGTTTTATCGATTCGCATGTGACGATTACTGGTGAAGCCAAGTTAGGTGATCGTGTACGTATCCATGCGAATACGGTGATCGGTGGTGAAGGATTTGGTTTTGCGCCTTATCAAGGGAAATGGCATCGTATTGCTCAATTAGGTTCTGTACGTATCGGGAATGATGTGCGTATTGGTTCAAATTGTAGTATTGACCGTGGTGCTTTAGATGACACAATTTTGGAAGATGGTGTCATTATTGATAACCTTGTGCAAATCGCGCATAACGTCAAAGTTGGTGCAAATACGGCAATGGCTGCGAAATGTGGCATTGCAGGTAGTACAACTATTGGCAAAAATTGTGTGCTAGCAGGGGCTGTTGGTATCGTAGGTCACATTAATATTGTAGATAATGTGACAATTACCGGTATGTCAATGGTCACAAAAAGTATTTCCGTTGCTGGAAGTTATTCTTCAGGTACGCCGATGCTTGAAAGTGGTTCTTGGAAAAAGGCAGCAATCCGTTTTAAACAATTAGCAGATGTGCCATTGACCCAATTGGTCAAACGACTTGATCATATGCAGTCTCAAATTGAGTCCCTTGAATCAACATTTAAATTGCGTAAATAATTATGATGACAGAGTCGAATACCCCAGCTTTCATAAAACCTGAATTACCAATGACTATTCAGACTATTCGTGAATACTTGCCACATCGTTATCCGTTTTTATTGGTTGATCGTGTTGTTGAAGTGACTGACAACGGGATTGTAGGCTATAAAAATGTAACGATTAACGAAGAATTCTTACAAGGTCATTTCCCAGGATACCCAATTATGCCGGGCGTGCTGATTGTTGAAGCATTGGCGCAAGTATCGGGTATTTTAGGTTTCATCATGAATAATGAGAAACCTTCAGCGGGTTCGTTGTTCTTATTTGCTGGTGCAGAAAAGGTCCGATTTAAAAAACAAGTCGTTGCAGGCGATCAACTTGTATTAAAATCAGAATTAGTGATGCAAAAGCGTGGCATTTACAAATATAATTGTGTTGCCACTGTAGATGGCGTAGTCGCAGCAACCGCGGAAATTATGGTTTCGCATCAGAAAACAGAGACAGCATGAGCAATAACGAATTAATTCATCCTACCGCCATTATTGACTCATCAGCAGTAATTGCTCCGGATGTGCAAATTGGACCATATTGTATTATTGGTCCTAAAGTCACAATTGGAGCGGGTACTAAACTGCATTCACATGTTGTGGTGGGTGGTTATACCCGTATTGGTCAACATAACGAAATTTTTCAATTTGCCAGTGTTGGTGAAGTCTGCCAAGACTTGAAATATGCTGGTGAAGAAACTTGGTTAGAAATCGGGGATCATAACTCGATTCGTGAACACTGTAGTTTACACCGTGGTACTGTTCAAGATCAGGGTCTAACTAAAGTTGGTAGTCATAATTTATTGATGGTGAATACACATATTGCACATGACTGTGTGGTAGGTGATCATAATATCTTTGCTAATAACGTCGGCGTTGCAGGTCATGTCCACATTGGTGATTATGTCATCGTAGGTGGTAACTCTGGTATTCATCAATTCTGTAAAATCGATTCTTACAGTATGATTGGTGGTGCATCTCTTATTTTGAAAGATGTACCTGCTTATGTCATGGTATCTGGTAATCCAGCCCATGCTTTTGCCATGAACATAGAAGGCATGCGTCGTAAAGGTTGGTCTAAAAATGTGATTCAAGGTTTACGTGAATCTTTTAAATTGATCTATAAAGATGGTTTAACGACGAATGAAGCGATTGAGCGTATTCGTACTGAAATTTTGCCTGAAGTGGCAGAAGCGCAATTGTTGATTGACTCACTTGAGCAGTCTAAGCGCGGTATCGTACGCTAAATGCTGCGAATAAAAAAAGACACCTTATAAGGTGTTTTTTTTTGCGTTAAAAATAGGACTATTTTTTAACAAAGCCTGCTTCTTCAGATTTTGGATATTTTTGGGTAAGCTTGGTTTTGAGCTGCGTTGCTAAACTGCTATTTCGATCGACGTCTTTTGCAATGCTATACAGTTGATATAACGCTCTAGGCGCGCGGGTCGACTCAGGGTATTGATCTACCACGATACTATAGTTCTTTTTCGCTTCTGCGTAGTTAGTCGGTTCAACAGCAAGGTTGAATTCAGCTAGCCAAAAATATGCATTGCTAATATAAACACTGTTAGGATTATTTTTAATAAAATTTTTCATCGGTGCGATGGCTTTTTTCGCACCACCTTGTTTGTATGCATCTAAAGCAACGGTATAAGCTGCTTTCTCGAGCTCAAGTGAGTCACCGCCTGTATTTACAGGTTGTTTTGCAGATGAGCTTAAAGTTGCTTGTGCTGTAGGTTGTTTAACCGGTGTAGGGACTGTATTAGCTGTTGCTGGGTGCAGTACCTTGTTGGTTATCCTCCGCAGCCTCTGTGTCTTCACTCGGATCTACTTTTTGTTGGAGTAGCTCTAAACGTTGATCTAAATCTGCATAGCGGTTTGTAAGTTCACTTTTTAATTGTTCGATAATATTGTCTTGCTCTTCCATTTTACCGCGTAAGCTACGCAATTCATTTTCGAGCTGTTGGTTCTTCTGCATGAGCTGCCAATTCAAATTGGTTGGCGTAGGGGTAGAGCCAGCACCTGTTTGAATGGCTGTATTATTTGCTGTATACACAGTGCCATTATCTGCGCCACTCAAACCGCGAGATTCAATTGGAATATTGGCAAATAGCGTACCTGAGCAAGTCAATGTAAGGGCACACAATACATGCTGTTTAAACATCATAAAAATTCCATGTAGTTGCAAGCATGTCCGTATTGAATAGTTTTATTACAGACTGCTTTAGATAAAACGATAAGCACATTAAAAACGCCAAAGTTCTGAATTGCAATAAGCTTTTACAATCTTGTTGTGTATTAAAGTAAAAATATAGTGATGATGTTTCACGTTTTCTACATCATCGACCATCATATTGATTTATAAATAATCAAACAGTGTTTTCTACTCAGGAATTCTTGGTTTTAGTCTTGCATGTTTATCAAAAATCTCTATACTCTGTTCTTGCAATGGTAGCCCTGCCGGTTACTTCGCAATTGTACTCTACAAACCCCGCCAGGACCGGAAGGTAGCAACGGTAGTAGAAATATGATGTGCCGAAGTCTTGCTGGTAGGGTTGCCACCAGTTTCAATCATAATAAATTAAACTTCCTCTCATTTTTTTTAATCCTAGATTCTTCTTTATTTTAGTTTTATTAATTCTTCATTTAGATCTATATCTTTGTTATTCGTCATCAAATTCTTTACGTGCAATTACTTTAAAAATCGTATCGAGATCAAAGCCTCGATATTGTAAAAAACGTATTTGTTTGGCTTTTTGTTTTGGATCATGTTCAACCGCTTTGCCAAATTTTTTGATCTTGAGCTGGTAGGCTTCGGCGACCCAATCTGTTTCTTTTAATTCATCCTGAATTAATTCACTGTCTACTTTTTTATTTTTTAACGCGAGCTTTATACGGTTGGGGCCTTTACCTTTACGCTTTTGACTCGACAACAGCATTTCTGCTACACGCTGATCGCTTTGATAGTTCTCACGTGCGAGTTCTTCCACCAAGTGTATGACTTCTTCACGACTATCCGCATACAGTGCTAATTTCTCGATTAAATCCGCTTTTGAGTATTCTTTACGTGTGAGTACTGCAAAGGCGTAGGAGCGTAAACGAGAGCCGCGCAGACCTGGTTTTTTTTCAGTATGAACCTCTTTACCATTGGCATCAAAATGCAATGCAGTGTGATCGATCACCGAAGCATTGTCATATGGAATGTCAGTTTGTGCAGCATGATTTACGCAGGTGGGTTCTTCAGCTTCTGTAAACTGTTGTTTCAGTGCTTCATAGTCGAGCAAGCGTGGAAAATGGTCTTTAGTCATGGGGTCATTTTAATACAAAATTTGAGTGCAAAACAAAACGCCCCGTAGGGCGTTTCGTCTGCTATTAAAGCATGCAGTAATTAAGCATCTAAAAAGTCCGGTTCTTCTTCATCTTTGTCTTCTGCAGGTGCTGTACCTGTAGTCAGAAGTTGTTCACGAATCAGTTTTTCAATGGTTTGTGCAAGTTCAGGGTGTTCTTCTAAGTGGCGAATGGTATTGTTTTTACCTTGACCAATCTTGTCACCTTGGTATGAATACCAAGCACCTGCTTTTTGAACAATTTCTTGTTGTACCGCAAGGTCAACAAGTTCACCTAAATGGTTCACGCCTTTACCATAAAGAATTTGGAAAATCGCTTCACGGAATGGAGGAGCCATTTTGTTTTTCACAACTTTCACTTTGGTTTCTGAACCAATGATTTCGTCGCCTTCTTTCACTTGACCAATACGGCGGATATCTAAACGTACAGATGCATAGAATTTAAGTGCATTACCACCCGTTGTGGTTTCTGGGCTACCAAACATTACACCAATCTTCATACGAATTTGGTTAATGAAGATCACCATACAGTTAGAACGTTTCGCATTACCGGTAATTTTACGCAGTGCTTGGCTCATCAGACGAGCTTGTAAGCCCATGTGTGAGTCACCCATTTCGCCTTCAATTTCGGCGCGAGGGGTCAGTGCAGCGACCGAGTCGACAACGATCAGGTCAATGGCGCCTGAACGTACCAGCATGTCTGCAATTTCAAGTGCTTGTTCACCATTGTCTGGCTGTGAAACAAGGAGGTTATCAATATCTACGCCAAGTTTACGTGCGTATTGAGGGTCTAATGCATGTTCAGCATCGATGAATGCACAAGTACCGCCAGCTTTCTGACATTGTGCAATGGCTTGTAATGTCATAGTCGTTTTACCAGAAGATTCAGGACCGTAGATTTCTACGATACGACCTTTAGGCAAACCACCAATACCTAGTGCGATATCTAATGTTAAAGAACCTGTAGAGACAGCTTCAACTGCCTGCACGGTATTATCACCAAGACGCATAACGGTGTTTTTACCAAACTGCTTTTCAATTTGGCTTAAGGCCGCATTTAACGCCTTGCTTTTATTATCATCCATCTTACAACCTCAATACGATGTCACGAAACAATATACTCAAGTGGATGTATTCAGTTTAAATCTGTTCCACGAGGGTATAGTGACAGAAATCATCCTTTTGTTCTATGAAAATCACAACAGGTGCGACATGTTGTGACGCTTTAACTTAATCATCATTATAAGACCATTGCTGGTCAAACTGTTGATCATTTTCTCTTTTAAATTTACCAATATCTCGACGATCTTTTTTACTTGGTCGATGATCTGGCCGAGCTAGATTATGCAACTTTCTTTGTGATGCGAGCAATTCCCGTTTTGCAATACTGACCTCAGTTTCATCATAAAGCAGCTGAGCGGTTGGGGCAGGCCCACGAACATCCGACAGTGCTTTCACCACCACGGTTTTTTTCTCAAGGCCTTGTGCAATGGTTAATTCCATGCCTACACGAACTTCACGAGAGACTTTAACGCGTTCGCCATTATGATGAACTTTACCGCCTTCAATAGCATTTTTGGCAATAGAGCGTGTTTTAAAAAAACGTGCAGCCCACAACCATTTGTCTATACGCATACCAACCGCATCTTCGGCTAGATTTGATTTACGCATATTTTTTCTGTTCCTCGGCTTGCTCAGTCGTTTGAGCTTCTAAAATAGGGATTAAATCTGTTAATGTGGACAGCATTGGGTAATTGCAAGTCTCGCGAGGCGCTTTGGCAGATGAAGGTTGCTGAATCGAATAGAGCTGTTCAATCCCAAAAAGTTTTGCACCATTGAGCACTTTTTCTGTGTCATCAATGAAGTAACAGTTTTTTGCATAGAAGGGGTGTTTGCTTGCTAATATTTGCCAAAACTCAATAAACTCTTTGGCATGACCGAGAGTTTCTGAACTGACGATAACATCAAAATAATCACGAAGACCGGTTTCTTCGAGTTTGAATTGTAAGCCTGCAAAGTCGGCATTGGTCGCAAGCCAAATAGGATAGCCATTTTCTTTTAGATAGGTAAGCAGCTTAATGCAGCCTTCGCGTTTAGCCACTTTGGCTTTTTGTTCTATTTGCATTGCCAAAACATCAACGCCAACTTGTGACGTCCAAAAGCGAGATGAGTACCATTTTAGGGTATGATTATGCTGTTGATAAAAACTAAATAGCGTTTGCTTGCTTTGTTCGAGTGAGCACTGATGCTGTTCAGCATAGCGAATTGGCAGCAGCTCATTCCAAATGAAATCATCATAAGCAAGATCGAGTAAAGTACCGTCCATATCGAAAATTATAGTCGGTTTTTGCATTCAAGATTCTCCAAAGATTTTCAAAGTTTAACAAAGCATATAGAAAAGCTTTAGATTCAATGAAATTGCTCAACTTTCGCGTTTATTAACGATGATCAAATAATTTCAAAGTTTAACAAAGTTATTTACCTTTCAAGAAAAAATATGTACATATGTGTGTACATATTTTTGCTCTGCTTGAATATGTACAGAGTATAAAGTATTTGGACTGGAAAATTTAAATGTCTTTAAGTGATAGTTGGCTAAAATCAAATAATGGGAAACCGCGAGAAAAAGTCGAAGTTGTAACAGATAGAGATGGTTTGTCCGTCAGAATATCCCCAAAGGGAAAAGTCGTTTTTCAATATCGCTATCGTTTTGGTGGTCAAGCCAAAAGACTAGATCTAGGTACATACCCATTATTAGGTCTAAAAGATGCTCGTGCTCAGGTTCATAAATATAAAATTGAGCTAGATCAAGGCAAGGACCCAATGCAACTTAAGCTAAAAGGGGAAAGCGACTATCTGAAGCAGCTGACCGTCAAAGAAATATGTGACCTCTGGTTTAATACAATTGCCGTAAATAAAGTCTCAAAAGAATATGATTTAAGGGCATTTGAAATTCACGTTTATCCACGTATAGGTCGTAGAATTTGTGACGATATCACCCTACAAGAATGGTCATCGCTATTATTTGAAATTACAGATGATGCTAAAACGGTAGCAGTGAAAATACTTGGTAATCTCAAAATGATTATGCGCTGGGGGTGTGTACACGGGAAATTAATGAATCAGCCTATTCAGCATCTTAAAGCAGCTGATTTAAACGTAAAGAAAGTGAAGCGTTCGCGTTATCTTTCAGAACAGGAAATATTCTGGGTGGTACATGCTTCTCTGAGATCAAATGCCATATCACCAAAAAACAAAGCCATTATTATTATGCTGCTGTTCTTTGGCTGCCGTGTATCAGAATTAAGATTGGCTAAGAAATCTGACTTTGATTTTCAGGAAATGATTTGGCACGTACCACCAGAGAATCACAAGATGGGGGACCGTACCCACAAGCCGATTATCCGACCCCTCATTCCACAAATTGTGCCATTCATTAAGTATGTTTTTTCACTGTCGCCTGATAGCTGTGAATATGCTTTTCCAAACTTAAAAGGTAAAGCATATACGAAGCTTTCAAAAAGCTTTCAAACAACAATTCCACCATATGTGAATGACAATGTGCGTAAGCGATTTGATGTAGAGATGCAGCATTGGACTATGCATGATTTGCGCAGGACGATGAGAACACATATATCCGAATTAGCGCCACCGCATATTTGTGAAATTATGCTGGGTCATGGGTTACCTGCTGTATGGGGAACCTATGATTTACATGAATACATGGATGAACAGGCGCAGGCTTATGAGAAGTGGTTCCATAAACTCTGCACCATATTGAATAATCACGAGCGTTTCGATATTAAAGGCTGTATTTCTAATGACTCAAGCAACCCTTTACTTCTTTCCCAAGCATCTACAGCCTTGATGCCATAACGACTGCTTGAGCGCCCATGTGCTTTGATCAATGGCTCAGGAAAATCCTGTTTATTACGCCAGTTGATCAAAGTGCCTTTGGTAATACCGTAGCGCTTCAACAAATCAGGCGTTGAAATATATAATCCCATTAAGATACCTCCTTCAAACTTTTAACCATTTCTTCAGGCAACTCAATCACCGGATCGTTGTTTAATACCGCCCAATGGGTAATTAATTCTTGAACGAATGCACATCCATCAATAGGGCATGCAAAACCAAAAGGATGTTTATAGTCTGCTGCCAACTGTTCGCCTGAAATAAATATTTGATACCGCCCATCTATACGCGGTGATTTCTTTTTATAATCAACCCATTCCATCACACGACTCTCCAAACAATAAGTCCAACACAAATCCAAAAAACCAAACCAAACAGCATTGCGGCAAACCAACATCTAACTTTGAAGCTACTCATAGATCACCAAACTGGCCGCACCGAGTGCGGCCTTATCCAAATCAGCCGAATAGTTCTGCTTCACGTTTTTGGGCTGCATTGTTAATGCGTTGCTTATCCGGATCAGACTGTTCTTCAAACTGTGGATCAGTGAAGATAAAATTGATCTCATCCTGATTCTTTGCGGCTTCAATATCCGCAATAGCCTTATCAGTCCAAGTCACATCGGATACACCAGCGAACATGTCTTGTTGATCCTCAATGAACTTTTTACGAGCTGCATAAGTCTGTAGAACTTCTGCCATATGATCGACTGTCAAACTTGGCTTGCTGTCGCGAATGGTCTGAGCAACAACGGCCAGTGCATCCAAATTTTCAGCATTTTCAATTGAGACTTTTAAGCCACTGGCAATGCTATTGCTTTTGATCTCGTTTACAGCTGGTGCGCCTTCGGCTTGTTTATTTTTTTGAACCATAGCCTCAGCCTCTTCTTGAAGTCTTTTAAGCTCACCAACGATGAGATCCTTAGCTGGTTCTTCTTTAGGCTTAAATTTTTCTTTAGCCTGAGTGTATGTGTCTTTCAAATAGGCAAGGTGAGGGCCAGTCAGTTCTTTATTAATAATGAACTGTTCATGAAGTTGATTTAATTCAGCATAAGTTTCAGCTTTATTTAACTTGGCTGCATATTCTCGTTTCAGCTCAGCAGAAGTCGGCTTTTTAGCTTCTTTCTCTACTGGTGGTGCTTGCTCGGCTACAGGTTCAGGCTTTTTTGCAGAAGATGCCTTTTTTTCTACATCATCTGAGGTTTGATTTGGCTCACTTCCTAAAACTTCTTTAACAACATTTCGCTTAATGTTGTTAAGTGTAGTTGGTTCTTCTTGTGGTGCAGGTTCGGGAGTAACGTCAATCATTGACTCAACTTCTTCATCTTGACTGCGTAGGCCCATAAGAAGATCAGGAGCATAGATACGACCGAAGAATGAAGCAGCACGATATCGAAGCATCTGTTCTGGCATTGACTGCCATTTGCTTCCGTTCTTCTGATACCAACCTTCTTTCACTGCCATTTCCATTGTAATTGGTGTTGACTCAAGGCGCTCACCTGTAGCCTTCTCAACAACCCATGCCACACATTTATAGTTTTTAACACGTGCAACTTGATTAGCCTCTACAGGCTCTTTTTTCTTGGTTGCTTGGTTGTAGACCCAATCAGTCACAGCGTAAGGGATTTCAATTTCTTCATCACCACCAGAGATGTCAAAACGCAAAGGACTATAACGGCCACTACTATTTATCGCAGCAATAATGAATTGACTTGACCAGCTTGGACGACCATCTACAAGATATAGATTTTGCATGATCATCATTGGATCTGCGCCCAAACGTTGTGCCATATTCAAAGCGATGATGCAGTTAGATACCCCATTTGGATTATGCTCAGGACGAAAGAGCCATTTTTTAGCTTGCTGGTCATAACGATCTTTAATCATGATGGTATTGCGGAAAGCTTCAGGAATAATTGTACTATTCGCTAAGCTTTCAGCCATGTGCGACATAGCTTGGAAACCACGATAAGTATTAAAGCTAGCCTCTACGTCGTCAGGTTTACGTTGAGTGCGAAGTTGTTCAGTTGTCATTACTTGAGATGTCATAGATTTATTCCTTATATTTTTGAAAAATTAATTACTTGCGAAATTTGCATGTAGCGAAAGCAGGGCAGAATTTTTCACTGCATAGCATTGATTTTGAGTTGCCGAAGAACACGCCATTTTTTATGACTTTGGCAGCGAAATGGAGGAGGCCTGGCTCTTCATCAGTACCAAGTAAGACTTGAGCAGGTGATTCGATTTCGCCAATTCCCACGTGCTGACCTTTATCTGTTTTTGCCGTGGTGAGGCCATAAATTCGGGAAGGTGCTGTTACTGGCTCTTGTAGCGCATGAGATGCCAAGACCGTATAAATACCCATTTGCGGGGTGTGGCCTGCGATTTTTACAATACCGTCACTACCTACCGAGCTTTTACCGGTCTTAATGTCGCCGATACCCAATTCACCTTCTTCATTTTCATAAATACGGTCAATGGTTCCAGTAAGTTCAATGCCTAGATCAGCAAGAATTAAAGACTCACAACGAACCTCTACACCGATAAATTTTTGAGTTGGTGCAATCTGAGTGATGTATTTATGCATCAATGACTGGCCAATATATTCTGCGCTGTTCTGATCTAGGTCAGTCCAATCAACTTCTTCATTTGGTTGCCAGATCTGGTGATGCAGAACTTCTTCACATTCTTCAGTTGAAATTTCTTCACCAATAAGGTTTTGGTAATCCCATTGAGTCACTGCTTCATGAATTGCAGTACCAAGTCGTGTACGCGCACTAGTTGGAATACGTTTATTCAAAAGGTTTTTAGCTTCCCAACGCGCAGGGCAGTCAAACAAATCACTTAAAGACGACGCTCGAATTGAAGTGATATTTTTTCGAGGTGTAACAAATGCATTCATATGTCAGCTCCTAGAAAGCCATACCAGTAGTCAACTGAAAAATTAGATCACGCCCAGGTAAAAATACCGAAGTTTGCATTCCCGGATGTGCTTTCTGAATTGCGTTTACCAGCATTTTCTTGATTTGATCTTTGGTTTCAACATCGTCTTTTTCACGCTCTGCAATCATTGCGTCGGCATGTTTGTAAGCTGCTGATGCAAGTACTTCGCTTTCAACCATCCAGTTTTGAGGATTAGCTAAAAGTCCTTGTAATGCCGCGATTGCAAATTGATCTCTTAAGTCCATGATCAACCCCCAAAGAAATAAACAAGTGCCAGTGTGATAACGAACCAAATGACAAATGCAGTTGCGATGAAGATGGCAAAGTCTTTGGCATTCGCCCAAATAATTTCCCAGCGTGAAGTCTGCATTTCGGCAGCAGTAGGGTGTTGATATAGAACAGGCTTTGTATTGCTTTCGTTCTTTGTGAAAGCTGGCGTGTTGCTATGTGATGCAGTTTCTTTCATACTTATCTCGCTTTATTGCAAGCCCGCTAGATTTCCAGTCCCTGCGGGCTTTTTTGTTTTTACCAGTTGGTGATAACCGCAATAACTTCGCCACAATGAACAACTTTAATTTCGCCATCACACACAATTAGGCTTGTGTGATTGGTGCCAGTTGCTAAGGTTTTAAATTGATTCATGGGCGTTCTCGGTTTATTAGGTACAAGACAAATATTAGGCAATCCTAATAAATAAGTAAATAGGTATTCCTAATATTTTTTAGTTTATTTTTGATAGGCGTAAAAAAACCGCCTAGATGGCGGTCATTTCATTAGGTGAATTATTTAGTAAGATCATTCTTGATTTCCCACTTTCCTTGGTTTGGATCGTATTCAGGGGATAGTGTGGCAAGAACATGGCCAATTCCAGAGATTCTTAAAGCATTGAGGTCATTAACAGGTTCAACAAACCCCCAATAAACCAAATTTCCTTTAGTAACTTTATCGCCATGCTTATCATTAAAGCCACTAACTAGGGTGGTTTTACCCACATCGGCTAGCTGGATGAGAAATTGCTGATTGCCATCTTGAGTTTGAAATACATCCTGGACGAGACCAAGATTTATTTTTCCAGGTTCCATGTTCGCTGCATAGTTTTTTGTAGCGAATTGAAAGGCGGCAAGATTGTTTTTGAAATGTAAGTTCTTCTGATGTGGTGCGTAAGGCTGCTTCTGTTTTGGCTCTCGTTTTTGTTCCACCTCCTTGGGCTTATCATTAAAAATCCATTCTTTCAGTTTTATTAAAACCTGATACCCCCAGGACATTAAGATTCCTAGAGGAATAAAATAAAAGAACAGATGAAAGAACATGGAATCTCTTTTACCTGGCAGGTAGTAGCTATTAAATAGATCCTCAAAGCTCAGATCCTCTTTAATCATCCATGAGAAAAGTGACAACAATCCCACCCCCAGAACAATTACACCAATCCTTTGAATTGGTGTAGAAGTCCCATAGTTCCATAGTCTTTTCATTTTACTCTCTTATTATTTATAACATCGCTCATGGCGAACCATCACACCAATGATCGATATTTTATGATCTCTTGAAGATAGTGTTGGATAGTCTGGGTTTAATGGAACCAGTTCAAATTCTTCACGTCCATATTCATCATAGCCAATTACCCGGTACTTTTTGAAAGTGGCTTCATAGGATCCATTCTGAGCAATAACAAATGAACCGGGTTGTGGTGCTAAAGATGCATCAATTACAAGTGAATCACCTGGTAAAAATTCAGGTGCCATACTCATTCCTTCAACCGTCAAACCAAATACATCAGAAGGTTTTGCACTTTGATAAGTCGTATAGGTTGTATCTTTAGGATTGATTCCATCATATCCAACAGTCCCAAACAAGCCAGCTTGAACATAATCTAAAACAGGAATTTCCATAACTGGTGAAGTATTAAAACTTACGTTACTGAACTCACTTTTTGTTTCTTCATCTGTAGGTTTACCGATACCAGTAGCTAACCATTTTGAATTTACCTTTAGGAATTGGGCTGCTCGAATCAGGTTCGGGCCTTCCATATTTTTCGATTTACCAGAAAGCCAATCACTAACAGATGGTGGCTTTACCCCAACGGCGCGTGCAAGTTCGACCCCCTTAATTTTCTTAGGCGGTAAAACTTCCATGGCATATTTAAGACGTTCAGCAAGTGTTTTCATTAGGAAATCCTAACACGAAATAAATTAGGTATTCCTATTGAATAAAAATAAGGAATGCCTAATAATTGGATGATTATTTAGGAGAACAACATGAATGATGCACAGCTTATAGAAGCTCTTGGTGGACCAGCTGCCGTTGCTCGATTACTTGGGATCAGAGTTCCATCAGTGAGCGGATGGAAGAAAATCCCCACTGAAAGAAAAATCCGACTTGCTGTTATTGCTGAAGATCGTGGTCTTTCGACAAGAAAAGAACTTTTTCCAGACACCTATCAAGATATTTGGATTGAGCTGCGCGATAAGGCTGTGTGAGGTAGAAAGCATGTCTGAAAAATTAACTGAAAGCATCACATTCAAATGCACGTATGAAGAAAAGCGGGATCTGGAAGCAATTGCTAAATCTGATAGCAAAACATTATCTGAGCACATTAGAAGTCTTGGCATATCGAATATCTCTGAAGTTCGGGAACGTATAAATCATCTCGCATCACTCATGCGTATGACCACAGATATCGTGGACACGCCAATTTTTGAATTGACGGCTGAACCTCTACCAAAACAACAGGCAACAAAAAAGGCCCAACTGTGCGACCAGCTGAGCCTTTCTGCCGTTCATACCGAAATATAAACGAGGTTGGAAACCGATGTTGAATTTAGCACGCAACGAATTAACAAGCAAAGGAAACACACTGCCTAAATTTATTGAAACCGAGTTAGGCAAAGAAAAACTTTGTATTGAGTGCCAAGAATATTGGCCGCTTGATAGTGAATTTTGGTTTACGTACCGCAACAAGCCCAATAAGAAGGGCGAAAGAACTATTGGTTATGAGGCTGCATGTAAGTGTTGTTATGACACTAGATATCGCCCTGAAAAACGAAAAGGTACGAGCCGAGTTAAATCTTATTTCGAAAGAGGGGGTGAATTTTGAATACTGCACAAGTTATTCCATTTAAGAAGCCTTCACCTCCTGAACAAGAGGCTGGAAACATGTATAGCGATAAGTTTGTACAAGGCTATGTAATGTCTAGTCGCTTGTACCGTAAAGAAGTATGGCCGTTTCTAAGTGATGCTGCACGTAACGTCTATGCAGAGCTGGAAAACCGCATTAATGGACACAACAAAGAGTCTGATTTTGTGAGCTATTCACAGCTACAGGGTGGGGAGTTGAAAGGGTCGCGTAAATTAAGCCGTGAAACTGTTAGGAACGGCATAGATGAGCTATTAAAACTCAAGGTTGTTTCAATTGCTGGTACTGGTTCAAGGGGCGTAAAAAAATACGTTTTAAATGAGATATCACTAAAATATCAGTTCACTAGCAAGACTAGTTCGACTACCGAACTAGTTCGGAAAGTGAACCATACTAGTTCGACTACCGAACCAGTAACTAGTTCGGAAACCGAACACACAATAGATACTCCTATAGAATCTTTAGAAAATAATAATAAAGCGCCGGAACAGTTTTCACCGCAGAACAGACCGATGCTTCAATTCATTGAATACCGTCTTGATGATCAGCAAGCCTACACGCTGAGAGAACTCACTCAGAAATATCCAGCACAGTCAGATTTTACTGCACAAGCAAAAATCAGTTTTCCAAAACTCACCGATGAACAAATCAACGGCGAACTCAGAAATCTCGCCCAGTGGTCAATGACGGCTGAAAAACGAATTTCACAAAAATGGATGACGACCTGGTTGAACTGGCTCAAGAACTTTGAGAACGCTCAAAACAAAACTCAGCAGAAATCAAATCAACCGAAGGCGCAAAAGCAGCAACCGAAAAAAGCACACCGTTTTGGTCAGGGGGTAATTAATCCATGAGCAATATTCAAAAATACCATTCAGCGTTTGAAATCAATTTTCCAGTTGAAATTGCAGATCAACTCTTAGCGCGTATGCAATCACTCTACGGTGATGCATTCGATAGAAAATACGGAGAGATTGAGCCGGCACAACTCCAGATCACAGCATGCACAATCCTGAATGGATTATCTGAACATGATCTTCGCCGTGGCCTGGAACGCATGAACACGGAAAAATGGTGCCCATCACTTCCTGAGTTTAGATCTTGGTGTGTACATGACGGGGACTGGTGGACAGCAGAAATGGCATGGGCGAAAGCGTTGAATTTTGTCAAAGATGAAACTCAGCAAATTACGACTATGGCAAAGCGAACGCTGGATGAAGTCAAACAGATCTTGAGTGTGGAAGGGCAAAGAGCAGCGCACAAAGCGTTTATCGAAATTTACACGGATTACTTAATCAGAGCCAAAAAACAGAACCGAACACAAATCATGTGGATTCCACCTAAGTCACTTCAAACACCAGAGGATAAGCCACGCACCGGTATTCCTTGCCCACCTGAACTGGCAGCAAAAATTAAAGGATTGGGGCGTGTAGGGGGTGGGTTGTGAGTGATTACCTAGAGATGAGCTTTGAGCAACTTCAAAAAGAACATGCCGAGCTGCTTGCTTTCAATGAGAAATTAGATCGCGAGCGTAATGAATATCGCAAAGATGCTCAAAAGTACGCAAAGAAAGTTCAAATGATTGCAAGTCTATTTGTTGTACCGAGTGACGACCACGAATTAACGCTTAAGGCCATTAAGACGATTGTGGAGCAAGTAGGGGGTGCAGCATGACACTACGTTGGAGCGAACAAAAGCTTGAAGCTCATTTAAAAGCGCACAGAAACAAAGCTCATCTCTCGCGTGTGCGACTTCAAGAGGAAAATCAAGCAAAGGTACACAAGGCAAATAAAAACGCTGTAGACGTTAATTCAGCGCATTTTACGCAATGCATTGAAAATCAGGTTTTGAGTTGTGAAATTGCTGCAACACCACCGAGCGTAAATCACTACTGGGAGCGGACAGGCCGTGGCATGAAGTTAAGCGACAAAGCACGAAGCTTTCACGCTGTTGTTATTGCGCTTGTACCAGCGCTCAGACTCACTTCACGGCTAAAGATGGAAGTGATCTTTCATTTTCCAACACACCAAAAGCGTGACATCGATAACCACTTAAAAGCGACGATCGATAGCTTAGTGAAATGTGGATTTTGTGAGGATGACGAACAGTTTGATGAGCTGCTCGTAAAACGAGGAAACGTCATCAAAGGCGGCTTAATAAAAATTAAAGTATGGGAGATGTAAGAATGGTTGAAACGGTTGATTCTATTGCTTTGACACAGTTCCCTCGCGCGCGCGCGCGTTTCGTTAACAATCGAACCAAAAAGAAGGTAAAAGAATTCATAGTGCAACGTCGTGGATATAAGCGTCCAGACTTCAATCGAATGATCTTGGATCTACTCAAACTCGGTTGGACACATGAAAAGATTGCAGATGTATTACCAGTGGCAGGTGCATCTACAGTCTCAGAATGGGCGCGTGGAGGGATTCCAAACTACGATAATGGCGACGCATTCATTCATCTGTGGAGGATTGAGACAGGTATCGATATTTATCCACGTGAAGGTGAGTGGCTGACATACACGTACAAGATTGGCCAGATGGATATTTTTGAAGATGGTGGGCTGTGTGATCAAGTGATTGCTGAGTTGGATAAGGAGTTGGGGAAGTGAGTGAGTTTGATAAAAATTTTAAAATTAAAGTAGATGGAAGTTGGTGTGAATATCAACAAGATCGACTTGTAGACTTAAGAAAAATCAAACAAGTTGTTAGTTATAGGGATGAAATGGGTTGGCCATTTAAATTTTATTTCATAGATGGGGGCTACTTGTATGTACAGAGAGCTGAAATCGGTAAACAGATTGAGCAAGCGTTAAAGGATTTAAGTAAACAACCAGCCAAAATCGATTGATTCCATAATCATCCAAAAAGTAAAAAATATAGTAAATCAAAAGTATTTCTATCACCCAACAAACCCAAACACATTACCCCGCAAATTAGCCATATCAACCAACGATAGGGCTTTTTTTTATGGCTGGCCGTCAAACAAAAACACCGGGTGTAGAAACACCAAAAGAAACAACTACAGCAGCTCAGGCAGATGCAGCACTGGAAGAAATTTTAGGTACACCAGACGCTAAAGATGCTGAGCCTAAAACGGAAGAAGGTGCAGAAGTACCAGAAGGTGCATTCATTCCAGTTGAACAGTTTGATGCTGTGGTTGCAGATCTAGAAGAAACCAAAGAGCAGTTGGCAATCGTAAAAAAAGAATTAGCCAAACTACGAGGCAAATCAGTTGGCACATCTAGTGCCGCGCAACAACCAAAACGCATGAAGTCCGTTCTAGGCCCTAAAGGCTGGATGATGAAGGAGGAATAATCATGGGAAGCAAACCAAAAGTCGTTCAACAAGATCCGGAAGCGGATGCTCAAAAAGCAGCAGAAAAAGCGACAGCGGAAGCAAATGCAAAGCGTGCTGGTCGCCGTACTGCAAACTCAGATAACCGCAGTCTTCTTGGCTCTAAAGCCGAAACCAAAACAACCTTAGGCGGTGGCTAATGAATAATGACGCTCGTATGTATTGTGCGCGCTTAGGTCAGCTTAAAACTGCGCGTGCTGTGTTTGAATCGCATTGGGCAGAATGCTACCGGTACGGTGCGCCTGAGCGTCAACAAAGCTTTAGTGGCTCGGATGTTAAGAGTCAGCGCGAAATGGAACGTGCAGATTTGTACGATTCAACCGCTGCTGATTCTGTTCAGATCCTTGTCTCTATGATTATGAACGGTGTAACGCCAGCCAATTCAATTTGGTTTAAGGCTCAACCTGATGGCGTTGATGATCTTGCAGAGCTAACAGAAGGTGAGCGCTGGCTAGAAGATGTGTGTCAATTCATGTGGCGCAATATCCACGCTTCAAACTTTGATAGCGAGAACTTTGACACGCTTACAGATGTTGTTACGGCAGGCTGGGGTGTGATGTACGTTGATATTGATCGCGTGGCGCAAGGTGGTTATGTCTTTGAATCATGGCCTATTGGTTCGTGTTTTATTGGCTCAACTCGTTCTGATGGTTTGATTGATACGATTTACCGTGAACATGAGATGACGGCCCAAACCATGGTGAATACCTACGGTGAGGACAATTGTCATCATTCCGTTGTCACTGTAGCCACAACCAGTCCAGACACCAAGTTCAAGCTATTACATGTCATTCAACCACGCAAACAAGTTGGTGCAGGGCAGCTCAATAAAGCAATGCCTTTTGCTTCATATCATATTGATGTGAGTAATAAGCAGATGCTGAAGGAGTCGGGTTATCACGAATTCCCATGCTCAGTGCCACGCCTGCGCAAATTGCCCGGTTCAGTCTATGGCAACGGTCAAATGACTTTGGCTTTACCAGATGCCAAAACAGCAAATGAACTTGTTAAAAACACCGTGCGTGCTGCAGATCTACAGATAGGTGGTATGTGGATTGCTCAAGATGATGGCGTCTTAAATCCTCATACGGTTCGTATTGGTCCACGTAAAGTGATTGTGGCCAATAGTGTTGATTCGATGAAGCGCTTGGATGATGGAACAAACTTTCAAATCGCAGATTACCTTCTGACCAGTCTACAAGGCGGTATTCGTCGCAAGCTCATGGCTGATCAATTGCCACCAATCGGCACCACTCAAATGACAGCAACAGAGATTAATACCCGTGTTGAAATGATCCGTCAGTTGTTAGGACCTATGTATGGCCGCCTACAAACTGAGTATTTGCGTGGAATCTTAGACCGCTGTTTTGGCCTGGCATTACGTGATGATGTTTTGGGGCAAGCACCTGAGGAACTTTGGGGGCGCAATCTTTCATTCAAATTTGTGTCACCACTGGCACGAAGTCAGCGCATGGAAGAAGTCTACGCAACTGAGCAATACATCATGAGTCTTTCAAGCATTGCTAAAGTCGATCGAACCATTCTCGATAACGTCGATTTTGATGCTGTTGCTGTGCTTACAGGCACAGGGCGCGGTGTGCCTCAAACCATTATGCGTACAGCCGACAAAGTTCAACAGCTACGCCAAGCACGTCAAAAGGCACAAGAAGAGCAAGCTCAGGCACAACAGCAGGCGGCAATGATGGATAAAGCCGGTGATGCAATTGCTAAAGGTATGGGCAATCAAATGGCGCAACAAATGCCTACTGAGGTGATGCAATGATCTTAATTATCGCTGTATTGGCAATTCTACTGCTCATTGTATCTGTGTTGCTTTGGTCGGTTTGGAATGAGCGCAACATGCTGACACAGCAGCTCAGTGATGAACTGGCAGCAAAAGCCAAACTTAACCAGGCCGATCAATCAGAAGCTGAAACAGGAACATTGATTAAGCGGCGCTATTACCGTCCTGTCACAGCGGAAACTTACCGCAATTTATTTGATATCGATGCAAATGGAATGCGTGTTTTAGAGCATCTAACGTCTATTTTCTGCAAATCAACATACGTTCGTGGCGGCCATGAAGCAGATCGAGAGTCATGCTTTAGGGCAGGCCAGAGCGAAGTAATTCAATTCATTCTTAAACAAATTAATCGTGCAAACGATCCAAACTATAAGGAAGAAGTAAATGACTGATTTAACAAATACTCCAGCAGAACCACCAGTAGACAATAGCTTATTGGGTGGCGAGCAAAATCCAGCACCACAAGATAACAATCCAGCCGAACCGATGACACCGCCAGCTGGTGCACCTGAATCGATTGATGATTATGAAGTGAATGTTGAAGGCTTCGACTATGAAGACTTTAAAGCAATTCCTGAAAACCAAGAGTTCTTAGATCGCGCACATAAAGCCGGACTGAATAACGATGCTCTGAATTTCTTATTGGGTGAGTACAACGACTTACTTCCTGCATTGATGGAACAGACCCAGCACTTAGACAATGAAGCATGCGTAACAGCAATGACTGAAGCGTGGGGTGGTGAAACTTCGGCTAACTTTGGTTTTGCTCAGGCAGCTGCAAACAATGCAATTCAACACGGCATTTTGACAGCAGAGGAAGTGAATAGTCCTGAGTTTGGTAATAATCCGCTAGTTCTCAAAATGGCTGCGTACTTCGGCAAGCAGCTACAGGAAGATGCACCTCCTTCTAATACCCAACAAAGCGGTGCTCTTGATGTTCAATCATTAATGAAGTCGGAAGCTTACTTGAATTCGAATCACCCAGACCACAAGCGTGTTTTTGCTCAAGTAGAAGGCTTTTACCAGAAGCAATTTAAATAAGGGGTAATTCATGCCTATTGCAAATGAAAATAAAATTACGGCGGCGTTTGTACAACAGTTCCATGACAATTATGAATTGGCATGTGCACAGAATATCTCGCGCTTGCTTAAAACAGTCACAAACCGTGGTCGTATCAATGGTGAATCATTCACGATTAATGATATGGGCCAAGTGGAAATGAAGCCATCAGGTGCACGTTATGGTGACACTGAGTGGACGATCCCCGATGCTGGTGTTCGCTCAGTCTTGATGAATGACTTCGATTTATTCATTCCGATTGAAAAGCGCGATGAGCCAAAACTTAAAGCGCATCCTGATGATAAATACATGCAGCTTTTGCATAACGCCCACAATCGCAAAGTAGATGACATTATCTATCAAGCGCTTGTTGGTTCGATTTCACGTAAAACTGTGGCGGATGATGGTTCTTCTTCTACATCAAACGTGGTGCTTCCAATTGGGCAAATCATTGCACCAACAGGCATGACCTTAAAGCAGCAAATCATTAAAGCTAAATCATTGTTCCGTAAAAACGAATGTGATGAGCAGAATGGCGAGGAGCTGTTCCAGATCTACACAGCCGACATGATGGAAGAATTCCTGAACGACAACACGTTGACCAATGCTGACCACATGAAGATTCAAATGCTTCAAGACGGTGCAGTGGGTATAAAGTGGCTTGGTGTTGAATGGATTGCATACGAAAAAGTTATTGCCGGTGCTACCGAAGGTTCTAAGCGTGCACCAATGTACTGTAAATCTGCGGTGCATTACGGTGATGCTGCTATCACTGACTTTGGTATCGGTATTCGTGAAGATAAGAAACGTATCAAACAGGTTGGCGGTGTTCATTCAATGGCAGCTGGTCGTGCGAATGAACTGAAAGTCGTTGCGATTGATTACGCAGCAGCATAAGCAGGGCTTTGGCCTAACATCTTGGCATGGGGTGTTAGGTCTTTTTTAATAAATCTAAATGGGAAAAAATTAAAATGTCAAAAAAATTATTAGCTTTATCAATGGTGGCGTATATTGGTACTAAATCACTTTCAGCTGTCGCTATGACACGTGGTGAGTATAACGAGTACCGAGGTTGGGAAATTCCTGAAAATGAAGATCCAGTCGAACCGGGTTATTTAGTGGAATATGTTGATGGTGGTAAACCAAATGATGAACGTCATACAGGTTATATTTCTTGGTCGCCAGCAGATGTATTCGAACGAACCTATAAGCTTGCACCCAAAACCCACATCGAACGCATGCAATCTGAAAAGCATGAACTTGATACTAAGCTCAACGCCTTAAATACATTTTTAGCTAAGCTTGGTACAGATCAAGCGCCACTTTTGACCGATGAGCAAGTAAACAGTTTGGAGCTTCAGGCGGAAGCTATGGAGCAGTACTCTAATATTTTAGGTTCTCGAATCGAATATGATCAAGAATATTTAAGTGCTTTAGGTGGTTAATCCAACACCCAACAAACCGCATTCTAAAAGCCCTCAAGCTAATCAAAACTTGAGGGCTTTTTTTTATGACAACTACAAGAGTATCTATCTGTAATGAAGCGTTGAGCATGATCGGTGCTAAGACAATTCAATCCTTTGATGACAATACAGAGAACGCACGACGTTGTGCTTCTATCTATGATTCAAGTCGTCGTTCTTTATTACGTATGCACCCATGGTCATTTGCTAAGAAACGTGCACAGCTTGCCCCAGTTACGACACACCCAGCCTTTGGTTATAGCCATGCCTTCCCATTGCCTAAGGATTTTTTACGTGTGTATGACTCAGGGCGGCAAAATTATGAAATGGAAGGCCGCCATATTTTGGCGAATACAAGTCTGATCAACTTGGTTTATATCTGCGATGAAGATAACGAGGAGCTTTGGGATTCACTGTTTTCTGAATGCATGTCGCTATACATCGTAAATAAATTGGCAAAACCCATCACAGGCAGCAATGCCGAAGCTGACAGCGCGTGGCAAAAGCTGCAAAACATGCTGAAACAAGCGCGTGCAATCAATGGTCAGGAACGACCATCACAAGACTTTGCTGCTAATTATGATCCTAACTTAATGGGGGTACGCTACTAATGAAGCAGGTCATCACGAAAAATAACTTTAGTGCTGGGGAATTGGCACCAACACTGTATACGCGCACAGATATTCAGCAGTACAGCAATGGAGCTAAAACGCTTAAGAATGTGATTCCACTTGTCGAAGGTGGCGTACGCAAAAGACCGGGTACGCTGTATTTGTCGGATCAGTTGGGTGCAGTGCGACTCATTCCATTTGTAGTCAATTCAGATAATGCATTTTTAATAGTTTTTAAGCCGAACTTGGTTGAGATTATTAACCCAAAAACACTCGAAGTGCTTGCAAGTATTGTGTCGCCATATAGTGAGAATCAAATACACGATATACAGTTTGTACAGTATCGCTATGAAATGTATCTCACGCACAGCGAAGTGCCGGTGCACCGTCTTTTATGTGATACAAGCTTTGAAAACTGGCAGTTAAACCAATTTGTTTACACTCAGTTGCCGACGGATTCTGAGAATGCTCGATCTCCATTTCGTAAAGGAAAGCCATCAGGAAAGGATATTGGTGCATTAGTGTCTTTTACTCTTGATGCTTACAACAGCTGGTTAAGCACTCAAGCTTATCTATCTGGTGATGTGGTTACTTATAGCGGCAAGTATTATCAAGCGTTACGAGACAGTACCGATAAGCAACCTAATACAAGTGAGCTGTATTGGGCAGAGGTGTCTGTAAGTGCGGGGGCAACATTTACAGTTGCTGATATTGGTAATCTGATTGAAGTGAATGGCGGGATTATTAAGATCACCCAGTTCATTAATGCAAACCATGTAAATGGTGAAATTCTTAAGAAATTGGATGCAGACATTACTGCTATTGAACGTTCTTGGTCGATCTTGCCGCCTGCTTTTAGTGTAGAAAATGGCTACCCACGCTGCTGCACGTTCTTCAAACAACGCTTAGTTCTATCGAATACAAAAAAAGCACCGAATAAGGTGTGGTTTAGTGCGGTTGGGGGTAATGGTAACTTCCTAGAAACCACGGAAGATGGGGATGCATTCAGCATTGTGTCTGCGTCAGGCCTATCAAACAGTATTCTATTTTTAGAAGCTCAGCGCGGTGTTGTGTGCTTAACATCGGGCGGTGAGTACATGATTGATTCAGATGGGGCATTAACTCCGACAACAGTAAACATCAATGAGCACAGCGCATACGGTGCATACCCAGCCACCAGACCCGAACGTGTCGGCAATGAATTGTTATTTGTTCAGCGTGGCGGTGAGCGTGTCCGAGCATTAACGTATCGATATGAAGTTGACGGTCTGGTATCTCCAGAAGTTAGTTCGCTTTCTTCTCACATTGGTGAGCAGCACGGTGGTGTGAACGAAATCTCCTACATGCAAGAGCCTGAAAGCCTAGTTTGGTTGGTGCTGGGTGATGGCAAGGTGGCAACAATCACATTTAACCGTGATCAAGAAGTACTGGCATGGGCGCAGCATGACTTTAGTGGTGAAGTTATTAGCATGTGTTCTATTCCAACACACTTGGGTTCAGATAGAACATTTATGCTAGTAAATCGTTCTGGTGCTACGTGTCTTGAAGAAGTTTCTTTTGCTGCTTATGTGGATTCTCAGCACACAGTGACAGTGGAGAGTGGAGGTATTGAGAAGCCAACTCTACTCGAAGATGTTGCAATTTATCACCAAGATAATGACTTTATCTATCAAGTAGCCTTTGAAGGTAATGGTACTAAATTGAATGTTGGCGATGATCTAAATGGCAAAGGTATTAAGGTGGGTCTACCGATCCACTGTACTGTTGAGCTATTCCCACCTGAGTTAAATCAAGCGCCATTGTCCAGTATGCTGCATAAGGCAAAAGTAGATCGCACCGCATTCTTTTTTAACAATACGATTGCACCAGAACTAAACGGTGAAATGATTGAAATCTTCACCTATGACGATAACCCGCTTGCACCAAGGAAACCTAAAACTGGCTATCACTTAGAGGAAGGCGGATCATGGGAAGATCTTCATAGAATTCCTTTAGTAATAACACACAGCAAACCGCTACCGTTCCACTTGCAAGCTATCACTATGCAGTTGTCTATCAATGAGAAATAACAATGCAATTACGTGTAGCAAAAATACCCGATGTGACCGCCTTGGTTGCATTGGGGCAAGAATTTATAAGCGAAGCCCCTAACTATTCCAGTCGAAAATTTGATGCCAAGGCATTACAGCAAAATCTTGAAAGTGTGGTGAATGATCAAGGTGTGATTTTTGTTGTTGAGGATGGTAATAGGATTGCAGGCGGTATCGTTTGCTTAACAACAAAAGATTGGTTCAACGATGATGTTATTGCATTCGAACAAGTCTTTTATGTATCCCCTGAGTATAGATCTACACAAGCATCATTCTTACTGATAGATGCTTTCATTGCGTGGTCAAAAAACATGGGCGCAAGTCGTATCCAGTGTGGTACCACGACAGGAATTAATACACGTGGTTGCGTACGTCTGTACGAGCATTTTGGATTTAAGCAATACGGCACACTTTTGGATATGGAGCTATAAGCATGAGTGAAATTATTGATTCAGAAAAAATTAATTTACTGACTGAAATTTTAGGAAATGCTGAACGTCGATCATATATCGAAGTCGTTAAGAAAATTCAAAATCATATTATTGATGGAATTAAAGAAAATCAGATTGATGAGGTAACTCCACCAGTGGTCCACCACTTTGGTCCTGGTGTTTATATGCGTCAAATGGATGCTAAAGCAGGCACGTTGGTTATTAGCAAAATGCACAGCACAGAGCATTTCAATATTCTGCTTAAAGGCGCTGTGTCGCTCATCACTGAGGACGGCATTAAAACTGTTTATGCAGGGCAAGTAATGCTTTCGCAACCAGGTACAAAACGCATTGGTTATTTTCACGAAGATAGTTCTTGGCTGACGATCCACCCAACAGACGAAACCGATCCCGATGTTTTGGAAGATGAGCTGACTGTTCCTGAGGAAGAGATAGATAGCTATCTTGCACGTATCGGCTTTCAAGATAAGGAGTTTATTGCATGAGCATGGCGTATGTAGCGGCAGCAGCCGTAGTTGTGGGCACAGCAATTCAAGGTTATTCGAGCTATCAAAACAACAAGGCCGCTGGTGAACAGGCTGAAGCTGATGCAGAAGCTCAAAAAGCACGTGGACGTTTGGAAGCAGAGCGCATTCGCAAGGATAAAGAAAAAGCGCAGTCTATGGCACGTGCTGCACTTGCTGAAAATGGTCTTGATGTGAATGAAGGCACTTCATTGGTGATCAATGATGAGATTGAACAGGCAGCCAATTACGATGCAAACATGGCTGAAATTACAGGATACAACTCATCGCAACGATTAAAAGCGGAAGCCAGTCGATTTAAAAGTAATGCTAAAACCGCGGCAGCGGTTGGTGTTGCTGATACTTTTGCAGCCATGGGTAAATTTGCTGGGAAAAAGGATAAAGCCAATACTGATACAGCACTTACACAACAATCTCAACAAAGTCACAACTCAGGAGGATGGAAGTAATGGCTAGAATCCCAATGGGTAACTTTGGTAATGCTATGCCTCAAGTTGAGCGTATTCACTTACCTGAAGATCAAACAGGAAAGATGATTGCGGGTGCTTTGCAGAATATGTCGCAAGTTGCTGGACAGTATGCAGAAACCAAAGATAGACAACAGCGGCAGGCAGAAGCATCAGCAAAAGCTTTGGCTTTGCAAAATGACCAGATTGCTGCTCAAGAAGCAAAAGTAAAGCTTGATGATGTAATAACGACTGAAATGTCTGAGCAAATTACATTGTTGAAAAACGATGTATCGAATGGATCTAAAACAGCAGAAGTAGCCAACCAGTCTTTAAGAACGTGGTCTGATGTGCGTTACAAGGAATTAGAATCCGAATTACCAGGACATGCACAATCAAATTTAAAAACCTATTGGACAGAAAATATTAACCAACAGTCCTCTAGTTTTTTGCCTTTGCAATTGCGTGCAGATGCTCAAAAAGGCGTGGTTCTTGCTGATCGTTATGGAGAGATTGCCACACGCTATGACAGAGTAAAGGGCCGTGATTATCTGGAGTCAAATCTAACAACACTAAATTTATCAGAAGCTGATAAGCAGTCTCGACTTTACTCCTACGAGGGTGTGCGAGATCAATTAGAGATTGATGATCGAATCACCGTGGCGTTAGAGGGTAAAGATATTCAATCATTACAAGCCCTACAGACAGACTTAAATTCCAATAAGTTCGGTTATCTTGATGGAAAGCAAATCCAGCAAAACAAAGACCGTGTTTTAAGTCGGATTGACGCATTAAATACCCAGCTTAAGGCAGAAACCAATAAACGCAATTCAGAAGCGGGTAAATTCCTGAATGAATATAAAGCCAATGTATTAACTGGTCGTGCTCAAGACTCAGAATATGAGTCAAATATTGGATCATTAGTACAAGGCACAGAATACGAACAGGAGTTTCAATTTTATAAAGCGCAGTCGGTCAACATTCAAAAGTTTGCAAACTTGCTAACCAGTGAAATGCTTAAGCGTATTAACCAGCAAAAAGCCAATATGAAAAATACTGCTTCGGCTGATGCTGTCACAGAAGAAAAGCTGCTCGGTGTATTTGAGGGGCTGTATAAAGACAAACTTGAAACTGCGAAAAACAATCCAAATCAAATTGTGCGTGAAACTGGCTTACAGGTGCATAGCTTAAGCGGTGCTGAGCTTAAATCAAATCCGTCATCATGGGTGAGTAAGGCGGTTCAAAATGGTACGAGTCAGCTTGCTTTGAAAGATCCAAATGTAAAAGTACGGCCTATTTCTGCGGAGGATTTACCTGAAGCGAAAAAAGCGTTTGATAGTTTAAGTGTACAAGGCAAATTAGATTTTATTGCTCAGCTCCAATCACAGAGTAAAGGCCATGCAAATGCGGCAACCATTTGGGGTGCAACATTGGGTCAGTTGGGTGGTGGAGATCAAAACTATATTGCTGCAGGTTTAGCACGATCAAATGGATTTAAGTCTACAGATAACCGTGATTTAGCTACGTCTATTGTGAACGGCACACAATTACTAAAAAACAAGCAGCTCATCATGCCTAAAGAAGCAGATCTAAAAGCAGAGTTTAATGCGTATGTAGGTAATACCGTTTCAGGAACAACTGCGAATAATCTGTTTAATGTATTCAAAGCTATTTACGTCGACACGATGGATGCACGTGGTTATCAACATGCAAAGAGTGATGATTTGCCGAATAAGGAAATCCTTAAAACTGCGTTGAGTATGGCTACTGGTGGTGTTTATTCTCAGCGTGGCTCATTTAAAAACTATGCAGACGGCAAAGTCCAAGATTGGAAAGTATCTAAGCCATACGGTATGTCTGACGATTCTTTTGAAGATCGCTTAGATTCAGGCTATTCAGGCATTTCTAAAAGCACAGGTATTTCAGAATCAGACCTTAAATCATTACGTTTACGTCAATCAACAGTGCGAACTAAAAAAGGTGATATCCAATACGACTTGATCAATGAACGTGGTAAACCACTTGTTGTGAATGGCGTGCAGTGGCGGATCTACATGAACGGAGTGACTAAGTAATGGCGAATTGGATTTCAGAATTAAATGACGGTGAGCAACAGTCATTTGACGACATGAATGCAAAGGGTTTAACTGGTAAAGCTCCAAAAAAAGAACCTGGTCTATTTGATGGAATTGGTACGGCGGTACCGCGTGGTGTCGCAGCTGGTGCAATCAAAGTTTATGACACTGCTAAGAAACCCTTTGAGCGTGTTGCAGACCATTTGCAATATGCAATTGATGATGTACAAAACGGTGGATTAGATGGTGGACTTGATGTACGAGAGCCATCATTTACCGATGTGCATGAAGCCAAAAACAAAGATCGTCGGGATGCTTTGGTCAGTCAAATTGAAGATCTACAAGATGCACCAAATTCAGGTACAGCCGCCAATATCACTTTTGGCATTGCAGACGTTGCTACACGTGCATTAGGTGGCGGTGTGGTTGCTGGTCCTTTAGGTGCAGCCGCTGTAACAGGTGGTTCAGAGATGAACTATAGCCGCGAAGATTTGATCTCTAAGGGCGTGGACGAAGATACAGCAACTAAAGTAGCTGCTTTGGATGGTACGGTTGCTGCTGTTGCTACCGTATTGCCGATTTCATATGGCTTTAAGGGAACAGGTGGTGTGCTTAAGGATGGGCTTTTATCTGTCTTGAGTGCCAGTGGTGTATCACAAGGTGGGCAGTTTGTGAGTGGTCAGATACTTGAAGCGAATGACTATGAAAAACAAGCCAAAAAATATGAGGTCAATGCTGAGACCGTTACAACGGATATTCTTTTAAATACTTTATTTTTTGGTGCAGCACGTGGAGCAAGTGCATTTCTTGATAACAGCAAGGTCACAGCAGAGCAAAAGCAAGCTGCATTAGTATTGAATGAGCTTGAGTTTGATGATGCAGCCGCACCTGTGAAGCCAGCCAATGCAGTTCAAGCCAATAATCATTTAAAAAATATGGATAGTGCTACTGGTGATATTCGTGCCGGTCGTCCTGTACGAGTGCAACATGCTGTTGAAGGTGAGGAAAAGCGTAAGCCTGTTACGATCAATCCAAGTGAATACAAAAACATTCGCTATGATGATCCACGTTTAGATTCTGTATTGCATTCAAAAGCACAGCAAATGGATATGGAGTGGGCTGTTCCGCTTTTACTCTCAATTCGTCGTGCAGGTGAGAAGTCGCATAATAATCAGGTATCACCAAAAGGTGCGCAGTCCATTATGCAGATCATGCCAGAGACCAAGGCAGGGCTTGAGCGTAACTATAAAAAGAAATGGGATATCAATAATCCAGAACACGCTACAGAAATGGCTTTGTATCTTGTGAAGGAAATGTCAGAGCAGTACAAAACCAAAGATCCTTTAGTACTGGCGGCACATTACAACGGTGGTTTTGCAAATGGTAAAGCCATGCAGAAAAATGGTAAACCTAAGGCGCAAGAAACCATTAATTATGTGAATCGTGTAAGGGAATTTATCAATACTGGTAAATATAAAAATTACACTGGTAATAATATTACCACTGCCTATGGCTTGGATGGCTCAAGCTATGACATGGCTTTCGAGGTTAAATCACTTGGTGAACTAATTGCATCAAATGATACAGCCTATGGTGTAAACCCACTTTATCCAGCGGATCTACAACCACGTGACCGCACACGTGAAGCCAGTCGCCAACAAATTGAAAATATGGCCAACGATTTAAAGCCGCAGTTTTTGGGTGAATCTCCAAAGCTGTCAGATGGTGCGCCGATCATTGGTTTGGATAACGTGGTTGAGTCGGGCAACGGTCGAACCTTAGCAATTGCCAAAGCCTATGAATCAGGCAAAGCAGATGATTACCGTGCTTTCCTTGACCAATATGCAGCGGAGAAGGGTTGGGATATTTCAGGTATTGACCGTCCTGTCTTAGTGCGTACACGCTTAACAGACACAGACCGTGTGCAATTCACCAAGTTAGCCAATGAAGCGGATGTGGCGCAATACAGCGCATCTGAGCGAGCAGTAAGTGATATAGATCGTTTGCCCGATGCCTCAATGCTTAAAATCAATAACGACGGATCGATTAACCTTGATGGTTCAATGGATTATGTTCGCGGCTTTGTGAATGCTCTACCTGAATCAGAAAAACCCAATGTTCTAACTGATGATGGTCGCCTGTCTCAAACGGGTAAACAGCGCATTGAATCCGCAATTATGCAAAGTGCGTATGGTGATTCTAGGCTTGTAACGAGACTATATGAAAATATCGATGATGATAGTAAGACTGTATTGAATGCCTTGCTTCGTGCAGCTCCACAACTTGCTCAATTAGATGCATTGGTCAAACAAGGTGGTCGACATGCAAACACATTGTCTAAGGATTTGGCACAGGCGGCACAAAAGCTCAGTGATTTGAAAGCCAATGGTCAAAACGTACCTGATTATTTAAATCAAAATCAGCTCATCGATGACGGTTTAAGTGATGGTGCAAAGCAGTTTTTAAACGTGTTTGATACCAATAAACGCAGTGCTAAAGGCATTTCAGAAAATATTCAGTCTGAGATTGATCGAATCGAGGGGATGGGAGATCCGCGACAAGGTTCATTATTCGGTGATGGTCCAGAAGAATCTGCAGCTCTCGATATCATTATGCAAAACCCTGATCAGCATATCAGTGTGACTCGTTATGATCCTGACGGAAATCCTGAAGAAATCACAATGACTTTACGTGAACGTTTGGATGAACTGGAAGCAGAAGCGAAGCAGGCACAGCAAGATACTTTAGCGGCTCAGACTGCGATTAGTTGTGCTTTACAGTTTGGGGAATAGGTTTACCCAACAAACTTAATTGAAAACCATGCTCAGATGCTAAAAACATTTGAGCATTTTTTATGAAAGACCAATGCAAAGCAGCCGTAGCCAAAGCACTCGGCAAAGACTCATTAACGGCTCAAGAAGCCGCGAATATTGATCAACGTGTAATTGATGCTAAAAAAGCTATAGCACGCAAAGACATTCAAGCATGGCGTAATTTATCCGATGCTGAAAAGCTTACTAAAGCCGGTGAATTTGTCGCACAAGATATTCAGGCACAACTAAAACGAAAACATGCCATTGCAGCGCGTGACATTCTCACTCAGAACAAAAACCTTGCACAGCTTGACCATCCGACCTTATCTGCATCCGAAGTCGTGGACCGCATGGTTGCCCCGCATGGTGATATGTCCGGCATTCAGTCGATTGACTCCAAAGCACGTGCGACTGCAGCAATTTACCGTGGTGAGCTTGTGGACTTCTACACCAATGTTAAAGGAGGCCTGGGCGTATTCACTGACAAAGAATTAGTAATGAAAATTGTCCGTGAACGTTTTGGTGATAACACAGGCGACCCACTGGCAAAGCAGATTAGTGACAAGATGGGCGAAGTCTTTGAAGGTATGCGTCAGCGTTTTAACCGTTCAGGTGGTGATATTGGAAAGCTAGATGATTGGGGGTTACCACAAACCCACGATCTACAAAAAATACTTTTGGCAGGTAAGGAGGCGTGGGTAAATAAAGCTGAGCAGTTAATCAATACTGAAAAGTACGTTCATGAAGATGGTTCGTTTTATTCACAGCAAGAGATCCGTAGTCTGCTTGAATATTCATTCGATACGCTCACCAGTAATGGGGCAAATAAAACTGAAATAGGTCGGCAATCCTTTGGCGGTAATTCAAAAGTTACATCACGCCATAGTGAAAGTCGGGTACTGCATTTTAAGGATGCAGATGCATGGCTTGAGTATCAGTCAGATTTTGGTGGGATGCCGTTTGTAGACTTGGTTGAAGCGCATATTAATGGCCTGTCTAAAGATATCGCTTTGGTTGAAAACTTAGGCAGTAATCCAAAAAATGCCATGCGTATTTTAATGGATGCAGCTAATAAAAAAGACCGCGAAAAAGGATTGATTTTAAGTAAAGAAAACAAGACTCTTAACCGTGCTCAGACCATGTTTGATGAGTTTATGGGGGCTAATACACCCGAATCCGAAGTTCTTGCAAATATGGGCCTTGCATACCGATCTATGAACGTTGCTTCGATGCTAGGCGGTACAACGCTCTCATCGATCACGGATCAAGCCATGATTAAAAAAACAGCTTCGATTCATGGCATCGCCTACCGTAAAACTTTTGGCGAACTCATTTCTCAACTGAACCCTAAAAATAAAGAAGATCGCCAGCTTGCACACAGCTTAGGTCTAGCAACTGAGGAAATGTTAGGTTCGATTGCGCGTTGGTCAGATGATGGCCTGACTTCGGTAAGTGGCAAAAGTCAAAAGCTTGCACGTGTGTCCAGTGCCGTAGCTTCACAGGTAATGCGAGTATCTGGACTGAATGCACTGACAGCTGCTTCAAAAGTTGGCTTCACAAAAATGCTGATGGAAAAATATGGTCGTCTTAGTCGTGATAAGGCTTGGTCTGATCTCAGTGAAATGGATCGTGAACTGATGACTAAAACAGGACTCAGTGAACGAGCATGGGAAGTCATGCGTTTGGCTGAACCAGTTATCGATCGCAAGGGCAATCAGCTTATGTCTGCTCGTTCAATCTATGAAATACCTGATGAAAAACTAATAGCCTTTGGTGATCCTCAAAAAGTTAAAGATGAAATAGCCACTAGCTTTCAAGCGCATTTGTTGGATGAGCAAGGTATGGCAGTGGTTGAAGCTGGCTTACGTGAACGTACATGGATGAATGCAGGGCAAAAGAAAGGTACTGGCATGGGGGAAATTGTTAAGTCCATGCTGCAATTTAAATCATTCCCTGTGGCATTTCTTATGCGCCATGGTAGTCGTGCAATGAGCCAGCCTACCAAAATGAGCAAGGCTGGCTATGGAGCATCTATTTTTGGAATGACTTTGCTACTCGGGGCGCTGGTAATTCAACTTAAAGAACTTGCTAATGGTAATGACCCAGCAAATGTATGGAATGGTGAGAACCCTTACACCCTAGGATTCAATTCTAATTTTTTAGTGAAATCAGCCGTGCAAGGTGGTGGTTTATCTATTCTTGGTGACATTCTTGTGGCGGGTACTGATACCAGTGGGCGAAGTGCGACAGATTTTATGGTTGGCCCTTTCGGTTCTGATGTAAAAACGGCACTAGGCTTAACAGTTGGAAACCTGACACAGTACTATGAGGGCAAGGATACTAGCGCAGGCAATGAAGCATTCAAAGCTTTAAAAAATAAAATACCTGCACAAAACTTGTGGTACACCAAGGCAGTTGCTAATCGAATGATTTTTGATGAAATGCAAGATATGGTTGCACCCGGATACCGAGAAAAACTTTTGCGCAAAGCAGAACGACAACATGATCGTACGCGCTTTTGGGGTGATGATATTACTGATATTCAAGCGCCTGATTTTGAGCGAGTCATTCAATAAATAAAAAAAGGCTGCATTACGCAGCCTTCTTCTTTTGATTAACGACCACCTGGGCGACGGTCAGCAGCACGATCACCACAAGATGAACCGTCTTTAGCAGACTGCCAGCTATGATCGCATGAACCAGCAAAAGTCATTGTAGTAGGTAAAGCTAAAATAGCCGCAAGAATTAAAGTTTTCATAAATACCCCCTCGAATTGTTTGTAAAATTGCGCACAAATAATACATATAAATTAGTTGTTTATCCATCGCTAATTAATTTACCCAACAAAGCTAATCACGATCCCCTTTATAAGTTGCTTATAAGGGGGATTTTTTATGGCAGATGAAAATAAAGCTGGAAAGTTAAAGCCTGAAACTAAAGAGAAATTGGAGCTTAGTTTAGAAATGGCAGCTACTGATGCCGTTGATTTAGTGACAGAAGCTTATGGTAAAGATCTTTTTGATAAGGAAGGGCGTGGGGATAAAGTTTGGCTCTACAAAGGCGCAAAAGAAGCACTCACTTGCATGGAGAAATTAAAGCGCATTTTGAATGATGATGCACAAACGACTGGTAATACGGATGGGCGATCAATTTCACCTGAACAACAGGCTGCTAAGTTACTTGAATCTGTAACCAAGAAATTAGAAGAACGTAAGCAGCGACCTAGCTAATGTCATTTCACGTTCCGTTTGCCGCCTTTTTCCTGATCTATGCAGAGGCATTGGGATGGGACGTGCCTGACTTCCACTTAGATGTATGTGACTTCTTGGAAGACTATGGGCCTTTAGGCTTGTTGATGATGCCACGTGGTCATGGTAAATCAACCATGCTCGATATTTATAATGCTTGGAAACTATTCATAAATAAACAGCATTTAATTCTGCACCAAGGCGCAACAGATGGAGATGCATCTAAGTGTAGCCGTGGTACTCAACAAGTTATAGAAAAGCATCCACTTTGCCAATTATTAGGTGTACATAAAGCACGTGGCGAATTGCAAAAATGGTGGGTAAATGGATCTGAAGATGTGCGCCATGGTTCATTGCATGCGCGTGGAGTGCTTTCAAACGTGACTGGTGCACGTGCGAATGAGATTCAAAACGATGACGTGGAAATGCCAGCCAACATTGGAACACCAGAAGCGCGTGAAAAACTTCGCTATCGCTTATCTGAACAAACGCACATTCTCATACCAGGTGGACAAAAGCTGTTTGTAGGAACTCCCCACACACACGATTCACTTTATACACAAGTACAGAAACAAGGTGCAAAATGCATGATTTTAAAAATGTTCGAAAAAGAAAAACGCTATGAACATGTCAGTGAATGCCTAGTTGATTTTGAACCAATATATGTTTTTAGTGGTATTAGTCACACAGCTAAGTTGTTGAAGCCTGATGAAGATTATGCTGTTTACAAAATTGGCTCAACCTACAAAATCGTATTGAAAGAATCACATTATTTGATTGATCTATACAGTGAATCACTATGGCCACAACGTTTTACACCGAAAGTGATGGAAGAACGTCGTAGAGAATGCCGAACGCTTAATGAATGGGATTCACAGTACCAGATGCATGCCAAGCCAGTAGGTGAGGTGCGGCTTGATCCTGACAAGATGATTGTTTATGACTGTGAACCTGTGCTTAAACGAGCAAATGGCCAGTACATTATGATGCTGGGTGAACGTCAGATTATTGGTATTACATGCCGGTGGGACCCATCTAGCGGTAAAACCAAATCTGATATTTCATCGGTCGCATTGGTGCTACATGACGATTTTGGTAATAAGTATTGGCACAGATCTATAGCTCTAAAAGGCGAGGTAATTGAAACGGATCCAAGTGGCAATGTTACAGGCGGTCAAGTTTGGCAGCTTTGCGACCTGATTGAAGAATTCCACGTGCCACGCGTCGTGCTTGAGAATAATGGTATTGGTGGGTTTGCAGCTGCTTCACTTAAAGCGGCATTAAAGAAACGTGGCATTCGATGTGGTGTAACAGAGCATCACAGTGTTGGTGCCAAGAACAAACGCATATTAAGTGCAATCGAAGGGCCTTTAGTTTCAGGTTTGCTATGGGTGCATGCTTCAGTCGTCGATACACAAGAAGAAGGTGAGAACTCATCGCCACAATATAAAAAAATGCGTGCCTTTAACCCAGCTATCACCGATCAAGAAGATGATGAGCTAGATTCACTCGCTGGTGCAATCACGGATCAGCCTGAACGTGTCGGCAAAATACACAGAACTAATGAAGCCAATGAGCGCCCTAATTGGAGGACAAACGGTGGCATTGCAGAAGCCACTTTAGACTTTGATTAAAGGGGATTCTCATGGCGGTACAACCTCAAACGCCATTTAAAGAATATACAGCAAACGGTACTACTACAGTCTTTCCGCTTGATTTTGATTGTGAAAATAAAGATCACTTAATTGTGATGATTGACGATGCCGAAACTGATAATTCGACATGGTCATTAAATAATAAACAAGTGACGTTTAATGCAGCGCCAGAAAATGGCAAAAAGATTACGCTGCAGCGCAATACACCATATCGACGTGATCGTAACTATCAAGCTTATGACAATTCATTTCGGCCTGATCTAGTCAATAAGGATTTTGATTGGATCTGGTGGAAGCTTCAAGAGTTAGGCGTAGCTAATTGGTTAATGAAGCAATATGTCGACAAAAAAGATGATGAACTCAAAGCCTTCTTATTAGAAGAAATTAGAAAGCAAGGCGTAGCACTTGATCAGTTGGATGAATATTACAATTATCTAATGCAGCGACTTGCTCAGATCGCCGTAGACAAGGGATGGGACGCTTCTTTTGTTGTTGATGCAAGTGGCAAAACACAGCAAGAGATTAACAACTTTCAAAAAGAAAGATTTATATTTTTAGAGGATTTTGGTGCTGTAGAGGGTGGGGATAATACAACAGCGTTTAAGAATGCGCTACTGAAAGCAAAAGAGCTTGGCGGAGGTGTTGTCACAACCAACATTAAAAATCACTCAATTACTGGTCAAGTAATTTATTTTGACGATACGATTATCGATCTTAGAGGAGCTACCGTAAATACGTCTAGCAACTTCTGTAACGCACTATACAATTCGGCTAGAACTGAATATGCAGGTCATTATGGCGCAGAAGCTTATTACCGCTATCAGCAAGCATTGGACGCTGGTGTACCGTTCTCTAAGTTTGAGTACAGTTCTGCTCAAGGTGATCTTACTGTCCGTGTTCAAAATGCCGATGGGTTTGCCGTTGGCGACACAATCATGATTAACAACGGTTATTGTGATATGTGGCGAGTTATGGAAAGTGATGCAGCAACGAATGCGCACATCTGGAATAGAGATGATGTGCCATTGTGGAAATGCGAGTTTGCTGTTGTCAAAGAGGTAACTGGAAATACACTTGCGCTAGAGAGTAAACTTAAACACAATTACCCTTTAGTTCCAATAACAACAGGCATTTTTCTTAATGAAAACGCGCTTCCTGAATATGCTAACTGGAACACTCCGAATGTTATACGTTTAGGTGGGGCATCTAATGTTGTATTTAAGAATACCCATTTCAAGCGAGATGTAGCATCCCAGAACAAAATGCTACATGCCAGTCTAGCTTTAAATGTCAAATATGAAAATTGTTCGTTTGCTGGTCTGGGCTACGGTGCAGAGCTAACATCTTGTGTTGATAGTGCAATGATTAATTGCACATCAAAAACAGAGAAGTTTGGCTTGCAGATTCGCAGATCATACTTGTCTAAGTTTTTGAGTTGTAAGGGGCATTTATTAGGTAATGTTGACTCGTCTATCATTCTTTGGGAGGGGTGTCACGACTGTGTTGCTAGAGACATTAATACACAATCAGCAGATGGTATTACAGGCTCAAACATAGGGTTCTACATCAATACTTCATGGGATTGTCATGCAGAAAACATTACTGCAAATAATGCTGAGTCTGTAGTGGAGCTTAGTTTTTCGCATGATTGTACTATCCATGGCGTTTACGGTGACAACTCTACATATTTAGCAAGTGATTACTGCTCACGAAATAATGGGTATTTAAATATGCATCTTCGTAGCATCAAAGATAAGTCTGCTACAGTCGAAACCACTGGTTTGTTTTCCATCCGTTATGCAAATGATCTGAAGTATAGTGATGTGAAAGCCGAGGGCATTGGTAAAGTTTTAGTGATAAAATCTTTCGGTGTTTATTTTAAGGATATTACAGCCGATGGTTATGCTTTGCACGCTTACGATCAAGTATCAACTAGTTACAAGCCTGAGTTGGAATATTTGAAAACAACTGATTCTAGTTTTGATAGTGTTACATTCACAACACCCGACGAGAACATACACAATGACAGAACTGTCTCTCTTATTCGAGGGTTAATTCATAAATACGTCTACTTTGCAAACAAGGCGAACAGTAAGTTAATTGATGTTGATATTGAGGGTTTAGATACTGCAAGCGGATTGCAACTAAAGAACTCTCCGTACACAAGAGTCATACGCGGTTCTATCGGCGGTACTACGCAATCAATAGATTTTTTAGTCTGGGGTGCGCCAACAGTGGCTAGTAGTATGATTTATATTGAAAATACAGCGCTCACCGCACCAAACAAGTTCAAAGGGTACATTGATCTGTGGAATTATACAGAGTCAATGAGTCCACTTTGCAAGAATATTCAATATATATCAGACCTATCAAACTACCCTCAGATTGCATTATTTAGCAATAAAGGTGGTAACGGTAGCACAGTCTGGAGTCCTATGCCTGTTAGTCGAAACGATGTGACGTGGACATTTACAGAACGTCTGCAAAGTGCTGTGCATAGTGTAAATACAGAAAACAAATACATTGGAAAAACTGTGTTCAATGATGTAACTGGTAAATTTATGATGGCAACTGGAGGTACACCAACAGCGACGTGGGTTGCGACTGATAATTCAGCAAGCATAACCCCAGTATAACCAGAACCCTCGAAAGGGGTTTATTGTGGTAAAAGTTCTATTATCTGTAAAACTGATATAGAGCGAACCAATGCAGATTTTTAAAAATTTAGAGGAGCATATAGCATGATTGCTTAGTTCTTGATACCCAACAAACCACCACCAACCCTGATCTTTAATTAGATCAGGGTTTTTTAATGTCAAAAAATTGGGGGTAATAGTGAATGAGCCTAGTGCAGCATTGTGGAAAAAATTAAATGAAGTTTCAGATCGGCTGCAAAAAGTTTCTGAGCAGCTGATTGAAGCGAACGCAACAAATAAGGGGTATCACACAGCTCTAGATCAGCAGCGTGAAAAAGTTGAAGCGCTCGAACAGCAGAATCATATAAATCAAGGTGCAATTTCGATGCTTCGCTTTGGTATGGGATTCATACTAAGCGTGGCTTTAACAGGCGGTGCATGGACGATCAATTCGATCAATCAACTTAAGCAAGACATGGCTGTACTTCAAAGCCATAGGGAGGACAACAAGTGAAATTTATTTCAGACAACCCTTTGAAGTATTTATCTGTGAAGTGGCCTTTATGGGGTGCTTTTATTTTGGGTTTACTTCCTACTGCTTTACAGCAGGGTATAGATACGCAAGTGATACCAGTTGAATACCACGCAGTACTTTTATCAGTTATCTTGCCGATTCTGAGCTATTTCGGTAAAAAGAAATATCAACCTGAATTGCATCCCGAGCCAACATTATTGGGTTTCGCAAGCATGCCAGCAGATTCAATTACATTTGATGAAGCATTTCGTCGTTTGATCGGGCACGAAGGTGGATATAGTACTGATAAGCGTGATCCGGGTAACTGGACTGGCGGCAAGGTGGGCGCAGGTACACTGAAAGGTACTAAGTTTGGTTTAGCTGCAAATACTTATCCTAATCTTGATATTAAAAATTTGACTCTTGCTCAAGCAAAGCAAATTTATAAAAAAGATTGGTGGGATAAGCTCGGCGGTCACGGCCTACATTCAGCGATTACTTTTCAGCTTTGGGATTTCGCAATTAATGCAGGGAAAGTTCGAGCGATCAAAGAATTACAGCAAGTAGCTGGCGTAACTGCTGACGGTATTATTGGCCCTAAAACAATTGAAGCGGTGAATGCATTAGATCTTAATGATGTATTGCTCTCATTGACTGCTGAACGTTTGAAGTTCTACACATCACTTAGTAAATGGTCAACATACGGCAAAGGGTGGACGAATCGGGTAGCAGATAACTTGAAGTATGCGGCTCAGGATAATTAAAATAAAAGCCCTCACTTGAGGGCTTCTTTAAATCACTCATTAACTATCTCCACACCTTCCCAGAAATCACCCTTCTTTTTTGCCAAGAATATATTCGCATCCCGAACGCTCATGAAATACTTGGCCTTTTCGTAATCACTGGTCCAATGCCAGCCCGACTGATCAACAAAATTCACTTCTGATTATTCCCAATAATCAAGATCCTCTTCTTGTTTTACATAAGAGAGGTACTTTTTATTTTTCTTCATGACGATCATGTGTTGCTACCACTTCATTAGTAATACTTAGATTATATAATTTCAAAGTATTAAATTAGTACTTTTTGCTTATACTTAATCAGAGCAGATAATTAAATGTGTACAAGATTGTGTACATAAAAACTTATTTTAGAGTATTTTTTATAAATAAATATTTTAAATTAATGGTTTATTAAGCTATCCGTCCATATCGAAAATGATAGTCGGCTTTTCTGAGTAATTTGGCATATAAAGGTATTCTATGTTTAAAACAACAACAGCACCGCAAGACCCACTGATTTTGCAGTTGGTTCCCATTGTGACACAAGCTTGCGAAATTTTGCGAGAAGAATATCGGCGTTATTGCTCAGGTGCAGATTTTGATGTGGAACGTAAAAGTGATGATTCACCTGTAACGCAAGCTGACTATCGTGCAAATAGCTATATTACCCAAGCATTATCTAAAGTTTCTAGCTTGCCTGTATTGTCAGAGGAAGGTGACAAGTCTGAACGTATGCAATGGCAAAAATTTTGGCTGCTTGATCCTTTGGATGGTACCAAAGAGTTTTTACATAAAAGACCTGAATTTACCATTAATCTGAGTCTGGTTGAGGGGGCTAATACTACCTTTGCCATATTGGCGATCCCCGGGGAATACAGCGTATATATTTGTCCATTTGCGGGACTGCCGCTGAAATATGATAGCCAGTCAACCACATGGTATGAATATGTTCAAACCTCTGTAGAGAATGTCGTACACGTTGGCTTGAGTCAAAGTGCTAAAAATAAGCCGATTTATAAGGACTATCTAGACGCTTTAGAAAAACTTAGTCCTTATCAGGCATACCATGCTGGTAGTGCATATAAGTTTTGTATGATGTTAGAAGATCGAGTGGATATTTACCCGCGTTTTCATCCTACCTGTGAATGGGATACTAGTGCTGGACAATGTTTAATCGAGCGTATTGGTGGTGGATTGATTGATTTTAAAGGTCGCGCATTTCTATATAACCAACGCACGACTTTATTAAATGGTGGATTTATTGCATTTAAAAATGCCGAAATGAAAGAATTGGCCTTAAATGCTTTGGCAAACATGCCTGACAAAACTTGAGCTAAATCGGGTTCATGCTATAGTGTCAGCACACTCCATTAAATCTCCTGCATTTAAGAACTGTCAATTATGGCCCTAGATTTGCTCCCTCCTAGTATGCTGAAAGCAATAGACTTATTGCCGGATGAAAAGACGCCTGTAACATTGTTTACACGTCATTCCATTCGTGAAGTTGTACAAGGACAAGGCTTGGCCGGTTATGACTTGCAACTGACCCATCAAGGACGTGATTTAGCCGAAGCGTGGGGCAGCTATTTGGTTGAAAATACCGATCGTGTTATTCAGCACTGTATTTCGAGTCCAATTCAGCGCTGTGTGGATACGGCGGCATTGATGATTCAAGGTGCAGATAATGTCACGATTGAACCGAATACCCACCATATCGAGATCATTGAACAAGGATTATTGGTCGAGCCGGGAAGTTTTGTGCTCGATATAAAAAAAGCAGGACCATACTTTCAAAAGCAAGGTGCTTTAGGCTTTATCAATAGTTTTGTGAATAATGCTTTGCCGGGTATGAAACAACCCATTCATGGGGTAGTAGATGTATTGGAGTTGATTTACAACACTCATCCAACCAATGATTATGGGCTGAGTCTAGCGGTGAGTCATGACACGATTTTGGCTGCAATTCTTGCCATTATTTCAGGTAAAAATATCGTGACACGCGAAGACTGGCCGAAAATGATGGAAGGACTATTTGTTTGGTTTGAAGGAGATGTATTCCTTGAGTCAAAACTGAAATGGATCTGGCGTGGTGAACTAAATGAATTAAATATTCGTGAATTTCAGCAAGCTGAACAGCAACTTTAAGAAATTTTGCTAATAATAAAAAAATTAAAAAAGGCATCCATGTGCGGATGCCTTTTTTATCTGTTTCAGTATTTCATTATGTAAAAGATTAAATATTGGCTTTAATTCGTGCAGGGTACTGATTTAAATCAATACTTGAGCCGTCGTCACTATAAGGCCAGCGACTAGTATTGACAGGGAGATGTTGTTGGTGGATTCGACTGTATTTGTCTGCAGCAATCAATGTCGCAATGTCATGATCCTTAATGCTATACGCTTGTACGAGTTCAACTGGATATTGTGTGCGTTCAAAAAATTCAGCTTCTGTTTCCCCTTGATGCATTGCAAAAATACGTTCTACAGCTGGTAAGTACACGCCATATGCTAACCATGAATCTACGCCTTGAGAGGCTTGAATCTCAGCGGTTGATTTCATATTTGAAATGACTTTACCTAAAATGTCTTTTTCACCTTTCGATGTAAAATATTCAATATATTGATTTTCTGCTTCTGCAAATTTTTCTAATGATGGCAAAAATTGGTTAATCGACATTTTTATCCCTCTTTTCATTTGTACAGCAATGGCTGCCTAGGATGAAAATTAAAATACCATAAAAAATATATGGGATTAAACCATTTCTAAAAATTTTTATTTACAAAGTTTCTAAAAATATCCTGACAATTTTTGTCGGGAATATACGATTGTATTTAAAGGCCTACATCTTAATTTTAGTTGAAAAGTGAAGTACCTGTCACACCAATCGTGATTCAGACAATACTAAATATTTAGATTTTATTTGAATTGTTAAAAAGTGACAAAACACGGCAATTGAATAATTAAATAAAAGAAAATAGCATTAACTTTTTTATAAATTATTGATTTATATATTTTATATAAGTCTCTTTATTGGATTTTATTGTGGCTAATTGGGGAGTGGTAGTGAAAAGTGTGATAGGTTTTTCATATAACAAGTTATCAATTTGTATTGTGTCATTGATGTTAGTTGCTTGTGGCGGCGGAGGCGGTGGTGATAGTTCAAGTGGTTCTGCATCAACTTCAAGTTATCCAGAACCGACCCAAGACATAGTCGATGATACCAGTATTGGCTTTTATGACTACGATGCAAATGATGCTGTTCGTGAAATACGAAATGATTTAGTCGGCAACTTTTCAGCGCAAGTTCAATTTGGTCAAAGTCATGTCGTCGATCCGAATGCGAACGAAGCCAAGAAAATGCCACGGTTAACCAGTGAAAAAGAAGCGCTGCTTATCGTGACGCCAACACTTGATATGCAAAACATCAAGCAACTCAAAGTAGAAATCTATCAAAACAATCGCTTAATTCGTACCGCGACATTGGATGATCCGACGCAAATGCCTGTTTCAGACCAGAGTGGGCAAAGAGGTCGTCCAGATGTTTGGTACAGTAAACGCGCGTGGACCACGAAACTCAATTGGGATGAAGTTAAACCCGGTCTAAGATTAAAATTTATCGATGCAAATAAAGTCAGCGGTGAATTGGCTGAGGATAAAATCGATTTTGCTGCACCAGGGGAATTGGTTTTAAATAATATCCGTGTTGGTATGTTGGCAGATAAGCCAAATTCTACTGGCCACTATATGCTACTAGAGCCTGAAAAAGCGGGCACAGATTATTTCCAAACCATTCCTGCAGCAGAAATGACGGTTGCACAATATGATGATATTCAGTTAACACGTGCAATGGTATCTTCAGGTGTTATTTATGACAGTAAAAGTGCCGGAGATGGTGGTGTTTATGCAGGAGACATGCGCGAGGATGTCGGTAAATCAACCTTTAGTGTTGGTATAAACCTTGCTAACTGGGGTATTACTAGTGCATCTATGGCCAACCAAAGTCAGCCACAATTAACCCAAACAGTAGTTGTCCATCATACGAAGGGGAACTATGCCAATGGTGTGCATACTCATGGACTGAGTGGTGGTAATGGCATGCTGATACTTTATGATTCTGTAGGGAATGAATTTAGCCATGAAATTGGCCATCACTATGGTTTAGGACATTACCCTGGTCAGGTAGGTGACAATCTATTTTGGGCTGCACATCATGCGGACAGTGGATGGGGTTATATTGCTAACCGTCATATGATGCGCGGAAATCTATCATGGACGGCGACATGGAAGTGGGATGGAGCGAATGGTATCCCAAATTTTAAAAATTTGTTTCCGTACGGAAAAGATGCCATGTCCGGCGGGTATCCTGATAGTAATGTATCACGCTACACACACTATACGGGTTACAGCACATTCCTGAAAATTCAACCGCACTTTGACCGTTATGTCTGGGATGAAACATCACCTACCGGCTACAAAAAGTGGAATAAAACCACTCGTGAAATGGAAGTCGCTCAACCGAAGATGCCAAATTCGACGGCTCCGGTTTGGTATAACGCAGATCAAAATTATCCACGACCACGAGTATTTGGTCAGCCTGTCATTACCATTTTAGGGGGCTATGATCCTGTCAATCAAGTCGGTTTGTTATATCCTGCGGCACGTTCAAACTGGGGTAATGTTTATGATTTAACGGCGGCCAATACGGCCTTAGACCAAGCTGCATGTTGGTTGAATGTGCAATACACGAATAAAGTCAACAATATTGCTTTAGCACCTGTACGACTAGGTAGTAATGCCAATAAACTGCATGTCAATTTAGCTTTGGCAGATCAACCACAGAAGGTCAATTTATACTGTAAAAAAGCAGGTGAAGAAGCCAAATTATTAGCAAATATTGATATTCCAGTTTACAGCACAGCGATCAAGCCGGCCGTCAAAATTGGACGTCAGCATGGTTATAGTGCTTTGCGTGCTATCGAACTTCCTCAATTAGAAAGTGCTTTGGAAGCGCAAGCTGCAAATGCTGTTGTTGCTCTTAATCCAACTGAAAAAATGCTGTATGAGTCATATAAAAATGACAAGTCATTGATGAATAGTGTGGCGCGTCAGCAATTAACCCGTTATGAGTCGCAACAAAACACAGCATACCGACTAAATCGTTGGATGAATGTGTATGCACAAGACCTAACCAATCAAGTTCCTGAGGCACAAAGCGCACTCGACGCATTTATGACAAAGCTTTCAGTATCTCAGGAAGGTTTGTTTGATCAGGCAACATTGATCAAAAATGGTAATAACTGTTTGAAAGCAGAAACATTAACCGATGGAAAATTAAACTTATATATTAGTGGTCCAAGCGGATGTACTGCGGACGAATCGGAACAGTGGGTATATGATGCGATTGGTCGGATACACAGCAAGTCAAATCCAGATCAATGCATAACAGGCAACGGTGGTTCAGCTAAAGTGACGCTAGAACGCTGCATGTTAAACCAAACCAACCAAATTTGGACCATGGACCCTGCGACTACAACGATTCGTCAAAGTGGTCAATGTATGGATTTAAATACGGGACGTTTGCAAAATAACCGTGCGGATTTAATTCGATATAGCTGTACCAATGGTGGCAATCAACGTTGGACAAATTTGACAGCAAGCCAAAACTTATTATGGACATATTTATCAGCGACGAATATGAAACTGATTAATAAATAGGGCCTGTTGACATTTGTTGATTAAAAAAATAGCGAGATAGTAAAATTAAATCGCCAAACCCAATTTTACACTCGCTATGCCTCGAACAATGCTAAATGATCAACACTGGTCCAAGTTACTTGCTATTTTC